>DAIDIA010000075.1 GCA_027459565.1 Acidimicrobiaceae bacterium
GGGGACGCGCGTCGCAGGCAGAGAGCTCTTGGCACTCGGTTGCGGCAAGGCGGCGGCGGACGCGCTTGAGGCGTCGATGCTCGCGCGCGAGGGGCTGATCGGACCCGCGGAGCCGATCGCTGGTCGTCGGGGACTCTTCGCGCTCACCGCACCGTCGGGGAATCCCGAGCGCATTGCGGACGGTTTCGGCCGAGATTGGCATGACTTTGCAGTCCGCGAGCCACTTGAACTCGCGGAGGCCGCTGAGCGTCTCAGCGCGGAGCCAGGATGCGAGTCGATCGTCGCCGCGTTTCGCCAACGCCTCGAGTACGAGAGTTCGCGGTAGCGGTCCTCTCATGCAGCACCACTCGGGGCGTCTGGGAACAGTGCCGACACACCCCACGCGCGTTCCCCGCGCGCGCCTGGCCTTGGCGACGGTTGCCACCCTCCTGGTCTCGCTCTTCATGCCGGCCATCGCCGGGGCATCGCCTCACGTGACCGACACTCTTTCGATAACGACCCTCTCACTGCCAGCTGCGACCGACGGAGCCGCCTACGCGGCAACGCTCGGTGCCAGCGGAGGGACCCAACCCTACGTCTGGTCGATTCTCACGGGGGCTGTGCCACTGGGTTTGGTGCTTAACTCCTCGGGCACGATCTCGGGTATTCCCGCGGTTGTGGGACCACAGGAGATCGAGCTGCGGGTGACCGATGCGACCGGTTTTCAGGTCACCGCGACCGTCACCCTCGACGTCATTGCAGCTCCCGCTCCCCCGCAGCAGGTGGCGACGGTAACTCGCGCGGGGTTCGTCACCCTCGACGGAAACGTTTTGACGACACGGGCCACGGAGATGCTCGATGCCGCGGATGTCGTTGGAGTCGCCTTCTCACCGACGGGCAGCGGGCTGTGGAGCGTGACGCGCTCGGGTCGGGTGTTCGCGGTCGGAGCGGTGGTGAACTACGGCAGTGTGCCGATGCACCTTGCGCGGAACCGGGTCGTCGGCATTGCCGCGAATGCACAGGGCACCGGGTACTGGGTCGCGACGCGAGGTGGACGCGTCTACGGATTCGGTGATGCACGGTCGTTTGGGAGTGTGCGCCAGACGACGCGGACGGGCGCGGTTGTCGCCATCACGCGCTCGAACGGTGACGGGTATTACCTCCTCGACCGCTCGGGGCACGTAACGGGATTTGGCACCGACGTCCTCGACGGCTTCTTGCACGTGCATCGCCAGATGGCGCACGTCGTGGGCATTTCGGCGACGCCGGGAGGCCGCGGGTACTGGGTCGTCGCATCAGATGGACGGGTCTTCTCCTTCGGCACCGCACGCGCAGATCATCCGGTGGGCCCGGTACCGAAGGGGTCGATCGCGGGAATTGCCACAGCTCCGGCCGGTATCGGGTACTACCTGGTCGCTAGCGACGGGGCGATCTTCTCGTATGGCTCCGCGCTCGCACTCTCACCTGTGGTTGTCGGTCCCTCGGATCCGGTGGTGGGAATCGGTACCGCGGGCTGAATCGATCAGCGCGCGATGCGTTCGCGCAGCTCATCGAGGACCTCGGTGGGAACGGCCAGGTCACCCGTGCCCGTTCCGATGGAGAGATCCGGCTTGTAGTCCCCGTGGTAGTCCGATCCCCCGGTGGGAACGAGTCCGTGTCGGCGCGCCATCTGCACGAGGTTTACCCGGAGTTCGGGGCTGTAGCGGCCGTAGTAGCACTCGAGTCCCACAAGTCCGGCTGTCGCCCATCGATCGACCTGCCGTTCGAGTTCGTGGGCGGTGAGGTCGAGCGAATAGGGATGCGCGACCGAACAGAGGCCGCCCGAGCGGGAGGCTTCGTCGATGATCGTCTCGATCGTGACGCGGGTCTTCTTCACGTAACCGGGGCGGCCCTTTCCGAGGAAACGATCAAAGGCATCGTTGATGTCGCGCACGACACCGTGGTCTTTCAACACCGCGGCCATGTGCGGCCGGCCGATGCCCCTCCCGCCCGCCTTCGCGACAACCTCGTCTTCGGTGATGGGAAGACCGATCTCCCGGAGGCGTTCGATCATGCGGTGGTTTCTGTTCTCGCGGTCATCTCGCAGGCGCGCGAGCTCATCTTGGAGGGGTCCATCCCCACCGTCGATGAAGTAGCAGAGCACGTGAAGCACGCGGTCTTCGAAGTCACAGGAGACCTCGCAGCCGTTCACGAGTTCGATGTCGAGCTCGATCGCCCGGTCGCGGGCCTCTTCGAGTCCCTCGAGCGTGTCGTGATCGGTGAGGGCGATCGCGTCAAGTCCTGCCGCCTTGGCCAGCTCGACGACCCGACGCGGAGATTCGGAACCGTCCGAGAACATCGAGTGGCTGTGGAGGTCAATCATGCGCCGATTCTACAAATGCATCATTTTCGGCGCTCGAGAGGCACCAGTTGGCCCAGAAAACTGAATGAACCCTGCACAATCGATGGCAGAATGGAACAAGTGAGAGAGGCCTGCGGGGTTTTCGGGATCTATGCCCCAGGAGTCGAGGTTGCGCACCTCGTCTTCGATGGGTTGTTTGCTCTACAGCACCGCGGACAGGAGTCCGCGGGCATGGCCGTGTCCGATGGCCAGGAGATCGTCGTCTCCAAGGAGATGGGTCTTGTCACTTCGGCGTTCGACGCGCGCAAACTCGCCTCCCTGACCGGTTCGCTCGCGCTCGGCCATGTGCGTTACTCGACGGGCGGAGCGAGCACGTGGCAGAACGCGCAGCCGGTCTATCGGTCGGTAGGCGAGACGGGATTTGCCCTTGGTCACAACGGGAACCTCACCAACGTCGCGCAGCTCGAGGATGAGCAGAACATGCTGCCGGGAGTCTCGAGCTCCGACAGCGACCTCGTTGCAGAACTTCTCGCGATCGCGCTTGCAGATCTCGACGATCCGGACGCCCCCGACGCGCTCGAACAGGCGTTGCTACTCGTACTCCCGCGACTTTGGGGAGCCTATTCGTTTGGGTTGATCGATACGAAACATCTCATCGGTGTTC
>DAIDIA010000076.1 GCA_027459565.1 Acidimicrobiaceae bacterium
GGTTGAACTCGCAGCCCGTAATCACCTGTTCATTCCGGTGACGACGAAGAACATCCCGGACTCGGTGAATGTGCCGAAGGCGTCGATGCAGGTCGTCAAGTACGACGCGATCCCGTACCGCGGATCGAAGGTCGTTCTGGCCTACAACTCGACGACGATTCCGAATCCGCCCAAGACCATCGGTGCCCTGATCAGCTGGATCGAGGCGAATCCCGGAAAGTTTGCCTACTGCAACCCGAACGGTGGTGGCTCGGGTCAGTACTTCGTTGAGGATGTCCTGAACCAGTATCTGTCCGCTGCGCAGCAGAACACCCTTGCGTTCAACCAGGATTCCTCGGCCGAGGCGGCTTGGTCACAGGGAATGGCCCAGCTCCACAAGCTGAACTCCTATGTCTATGGCGGGGGAACGTATCCCGCTGGTAACACCCAGGTGCTCTCGCTGATGGAGTCCGGCGCAGTGCAGATGGCGACGGTCTGGTCCGACCAGAGCACCTCGGCACTTCGATCGGGACAGTTGCCAAGCACGGTCAAGCTCACCGACATCACCCCGGCATTCGCCGGTAGCCCGGTGTACCTCGGTGTGCCGCGCTACACGCCGAAGAACCAGGTCCGACTCGTCGACGCATTCTTGAACTTCATCCTCTCGGTGCCTCAGCAGGCCAAGATCGTGAAGGTGCTTGCCGGATTCCCGGCGATCAACGTCAACATAATGACCAAGTCGGTCAAGAGCGCTTTCTCGGCCCTTGGCAACAACGAGTCACTGCCCTATGCCGCTGCGGTTGTCTCCGACATGGAGCGAACCTGGCAGCAGCAGGTACCGTAGGCCCTCGAGTTAAGGACGGCGCGCGATGTCAAAGCAGTCTGATGACGGACGCGCCGTCACCGAGGGTGGTTCCCTAGCTTCGGACCAGCCGGTGGCAAAGAGGCCATCCCGGCGTGTCCGGAGGCGGATGCGGACGGAGGGAAAGCGAGGTGGACTGGCGTCCACGCTCGCTTTCCTTCCGCTCATCTTCTTGGCGGTGTTCGGCGGCATTCCGATCGTCTTGAGCCTCCTACTGATGCTGGGCCATTTCGGTGGTCCGAACTCGGCGGTGGCACAGCTTGGTCAGGGGGAGATTCCCGGGCGCGGAATCGGTACCCTCGGCGCGATCACCCAGATGTTCGAGAGCCACTCGTATCAGCAGAACGTGATCGCAACCGTCATCGTCTTCGTGATCACGGGCATTGCGGTGCTCATCATCGCCGCGACGCTGACGCTGTGGCAGCGCCTGCGCCCGAGCCGGGCGATGGCGACGTTGCAGTTTCTCGCCGTCGTGCCGCTCTTCATTCCCGTCGTCATCGCCAGTTTCACACTCTGGACCTTCTGGGGCGACCGCGGTTTCACTGACAGCTCTGCAGCGCTGCTTGGCTGGTCGCACGCGCTGATCTTCAGCGGGAAGCTCCAGGGCGTCATCCTCGCCGAGGTCTGGGTGAGTCTGCCCTTCGCGGTCCTCCTCATGAGAGCCGGAGTGTCGACGCTCGGCGACAGTTCGCTCGATGCCGCCCGGGATGCGGGCGCGGGACTGTTTACCGTGGCGCTTCGCATTGCTCTGCCGCAGCTGCGCAAGGAGTGTCTCATCGTCTTCTGTTTCACCGCGGTGGGGGTACTTGGAAGTTTCACCGTGCCGTACATCATCGGACCGTCGAATCCGCTCATGCTCGGCGTCGATGCGGTGGATACGTTCAGCAACTACAACCAGCCGCAGCAGGCAGCGGTGATTGGATTCACCATCTTTGCCCTCGCGGGATTGATCGGCGCAATCTATGCCATTGGTTCAAGGAGCCGCCATGTCAATCACTAGCTGGACCTCCCGTTCTGTGGCTCGGCCGGCTTCGGGCGTGACGAAGGTGGCCGTGCGCGTCCTCGAGGCGATTCTCTTCCTCGCGGCGGTGTTCTTCATCGTGGTTCCGCTCGCGTGGCTCGTGCTGCTCGCGTTCGCCAAAGGGTTCACATTCCCCTCCCTGAAGCCGACGTCGTTCACCTTGCAGTGGTGGCATACGGTGCTGAACTCACCGGGACTCCTCCACTCGGTCTTTCTGTCGGTGACCATCACCCCCGTCGTCGTCGCGCTCTCGTGCCTCGTGTGCCTGCCCGCGGCGTACGCAATCGGTCGTTTTGAGTTTCCGGGCAAGCGTCTCGTCCTGTTGAGCATCTTCTCGATCAACGCCTTTCCGCGCATCTCGCTCTACATCGCGATGATTCCGATGCTGTTTGCGCTGAACCTGATGGGCACGGTCATCGGTGTCGTGGTAGTGCAGTTCATCGGCACGATCTTGTTCATGACATGGATCCCCGCCACGGGATTCGCGTCGGTGCCCGAATCGCTCGTCGATGCGGCCCGTGACGCGGGCGCCAACAAGTTCCAGGTCTTCTGGCGGGTGTTGTTGCCGCTCACTCGTCCCAGCATCGCGGTCGCCGCAGTGCTGTCGTTCCTCGCCGCGTTTGACGAGGCGCAGGGGACCTTTCTCGTCGGCGCGCCGAACTATCTGACCATGCCGGTGAGGATGTACTCGCTTGTCCTCGATTACCCCGTCCAATTCGCGGCGGTCTTCGCAGTGGTGCTTTCCATACCCTCTGTGACGTTGTTGATTCTCATCCGCAAACACCTCTTCGCCGGCACCAACGCGGCGATGCACCTCCGTTAGGAGTCCGCTTTGAGCACCGTTAATGAAATCCGTGGGTCCGAGCTCGTCCTCGAGGAGGTCACGAAGATCTTCGGCACGGTCGCGGCCGTGGACCAGGTGAGTCTTCGGGTTGCTCCGAGTGAGTTCCTCACCCTGCTTGGGCCCTCGGGAAGCGGGAAGACAACCCTCTTGCGCATGATCGGGGGCTTTCTGAGTCCCAACAGCGGACGGATCCTGATCGATGGCGATGATGTCGTCGACATGCCCGTCGAGCGGCGTCCGACAGCGATGCTGTTCCAGCAGCTCTCGCTGTGGCCACATCTGACCGTCGCGCGCAACGTCAGTTTCGGCCTCGAACTGCGTCGACGTCCCAAAGAGGAGATCGCACAGAAGGTCCGTGATCTTCTCGGAGTGGTCGGCCTCTCCGGATTCGAGGACAGGCTTCCATCGCAGCTCTCTGGCGGTCAGCAGCAGCGCGTCGCCTTGGCCCGCGCCCTTGCGCTCGAGCCACGGATCCTGCTTCTCGACGAACCCTTCAGTGCCCTCGACACAAAGTTGCGCATCGAACTGCGGACCTTCGTCCGCAAGCTCCAGCGCGAGGTGGGCACGACCACGATTCTTGTCACCCATGATCAAGAGGAGGCGCTCGAACTCTCGGATCGGATCGTTGTGCTGCGCGATGGCAGGGTGGAACAGATCGGCGAGCCGACGGAGATCTATGACCTACCGAAGACGGGCTTTGTTGCGGAGTTTCTCGGGTCGATGAGCTTTCTCACCGGATCGCTCACCGCGCGCGGCGTTCGGCTCGAAAATGGCGTGGAGGTGGAGGTTCAAGAGCCATTCGACCATGTCGCGGGCACCCCGCAGATCGGCGTTCGCCCAGAGGATGTCCTGGTGAGTGCGAACGAGGGCTCCGGAGCGTTCGTGATCGACCGGATCACCCGCAAGGGATATTTCAACGAGATTTGGCTGAGCTGTGGTGGAGCGACCGTCGGTGCCTACGTCGGTCGCGAGGTGCCGGGTTCCATCCACAGCCGTGTCGATGTCCGGATGCGCAAGATCCACCTCTTCACCGAGAGTGGTGATGCGATCGATCTGGACAACGGTAACGCGTCGGTGGCGGTCGGTGGGGGCCCCGGCGAGCAGTCGGAGTCCGAACGCGCGGAGGTCCAGGAGACGCGTCGTTGAGCGCGGCGAGGCGCGTCCACGCAGTCTCGCCGCTCGACTCGGAGCTACCCGAGCCGAGGTTTGTCTGGGCGCATCGCGGCGCTTCGGCGCTCGCGCCGGAGAACACGATGGAGGCATTTCTGCTCGCCGCCGAGATCGGAGCGGACGGGATCGAGTTTGATGTTCAGCTGAGCTCCGACGGCGTTCCGGTGGTGATCCACGATCCGGTTCTCTATAGCGACGGCACCACCTACTACCTTCGCCGGCCGAGCGGAACTCGGGCGACGGACTTTGAGCGGGTCTTTGTCGGCAGCCGTACCTGGGCCGAACTCACTGCCTCGGAGATCTCCTTCCCCAACGACAGGACCGCTCCTCTGGCGCGACTGGAAGAGGTGCTCGAAGGTGTCCCGGAATCACTCTGGCTCGACATCGAACTCAAGGCAGGTTGGACCTATGACCCGCGCCTGTCGAGCGTTGTCGCCGCCTGTCTCGCCCGTCGAGGCGAGGCGACGCTCGTATCCTCATTCGACCATGTGGTGCTCGCGGAGATGCACGCGCGTCTGCCCGAGTTGCCCATTGCCGCATTGACCGACGCCCGCCTCGTCAACACCGAAGCGGTGCTCGCGAAGATCCCCTGCACCATGTTGAATGTGCGCCGCGCGTTCGTCACAAGGAGTGATGTCGAGACGCTTCGGGACCAAGGCATCGCGGTGAGCGTCTACGGGGGAGAGATCCTCTTCGACCTTCCCGACCTTCTCACTTGGCCCATCGCCGGACTCTTCCTCGATGACCCGCGCATGGCGTTCGACACGACTCTGGTGGGAAATTCCTCAGGAACATCATGAACCTGAGCCCCAACGGGACGGTCCCTGATGGCTCGGACTCCAATGGCGCACCGGTGAGTGGGTCCGAAATGCTCGACGCGCACCTGCGCCGCCTTGGAACGATGGTGCGGGACGCGCTGCACGCCACGATTTCGCATCGCGATGCCCTTGATGTCACGGTCAAGACCTCAGCACATGACCTCGTGAGCGAGGCGGATCGCTCGATCGAGCGGTTGATCTTCGATTTCACACACGGCGTTTTTCCCGAGGATGGTTTCCTCGGAGAGGAGGGCGGCTGGTCGGGACGCGCGACAGATGGGCGCGACTGGGTCGTCGATCCCGTCGACGGCACCATGAACTTCGTGCACGGTCTTCCGATCGCCTGTTCCTCGGTTGGCGTCCTCGAGGCAGGTCGCGCGGTGGCGGGATTGATCGTCGACCCCTATCACGACGATGTCTATCTGACGTGTCGAGATGTGTCGAAGAGCGAGAGGAACGGCAGTGCCATCTCGGTCGCACCCGGCGGCGACCTTTCTGGCCGGATCGTGCTCGTCGAGGTGCCGTCCGGAGTCTCTCCGTCGGTGCTCTCACCGGTTCTCGATGCGGTGATCGCAGCCGGTGGCTCGCCCCGCACGATCGGTTCCGGAGCGCTCGCCCTCGCGTTCGTCGCCTCGGGCGTCGTCCACGGTGTCGTGCATGCCGCTCCGAACATCTGGGATGTCGCCGCTGGCGTTGCGCTCGTTGAACAGGCTGGAGGTATCGTCTTGTCTCGTCACGGCCCGTACGTTCTTGGCGAGGCCGGCCCGCTCGTCGCCGCGAGTCCCGAGGCCGCGCCGCGCCTGCAGGCGGCGCTCTTTGCGTGCGAGCACCTTGACTCTTTGGCAAAGTGACCAGAAGGGAATCCATCCATGCCAGATTCGACATCGCACACCTTCGTGTTCGCGCACCGCGGCGCATCCGCCCTCGCGCCGGAGAACTCCATGGAGGCCTTCCTCCTCGCGCTTGAGCTTGGCGCAGATGGACTTGAACTTGATGTCCAGCTGACGGCGGACGGCGTTCCCGTCGTGTTGCACGATCCGTTCTTCTGGGTTCACAACGGAGAGCACTTCCTTCGCCGCGACCCCCGAGAGTCCGGTATGACCCAGCGGTGGGTGGGCGACTGTCTCTACGGGGAGTTCGCAGGTCAGCAGATCATCCATCCGAGCGGAGAGGGCGCGGCGATCCCCCGACTTGAGGAGGTTCTCGAGGCACTGTCGGGAAGGCTCTGGATCGATATCGAATTGAAGGCCGGTGCGATCTATGACCCGCGACTTGTCCGGGTGGTACTCGACGCATTGGATGATCGCAAGGAGATGGTGCTCCTCTCGTCGTTCGATCACAAGATCCTCAACGAGGTTGGCCACCATGACCCCGAGATCAACCTCTTGGCGATCCTGCACGCGAGACCGGTCGATCTCGCGCAGCTGATGGCACAGATCCCTGCGACCATGGCGAGTATCGACCGTCCCTTCATGACCCGCGAGGACGCGTCGCGATGGCGCGACGAGGGCCTTGTCATCTACATGGGGGGCGCGGATGTCGTCGATGACCTCGTCGAGCTGCTCGAATGGCCACTCGCGGGGCTGTTCCTCGATGACCCGCGACTCGTACGAGATCTCGCCACCCGCGGCGAACTGCGTTGAGGTCCCTTCGTTCCGCGCCCTTGCGGGTACTCGCCTGATCGAGCCGCGCGTCGCCGAGTGCGCCATGTGTGATGGTTGCGCTCGCATCTTCGACGTTGCATCTCGGCTCGTCCGCGAAGACGGGGGATGCCCGTGCGACGGATCGCTCTTGAAATGGCGCACAGATCGGACCGGCCGCCAGGGGCGTTACGCTTTTCGCCGCGGTGGTTCTTGTCGGGAGGCGGGCTCGTGCGTGTAGCGGTGATCGCGAATCAAGGTGATGGCGATGAGGGTTATGTCGGCGAACGCCTGATGGATCTTGGAGCTGATCTGAGTCGTTTCGTTCGCGAGGAGCCACGTTCGCTCACGGATCTTGAGCATCGGACCGATCTCCTCGTTCTGCTCGGCTCGGACTGGTCGGTCTACGACGATCGGTTCCAAGAGTCGATCGTGGCCGAGCGCGACCTGATCGTGCGCGCCCAGGCGGCGGACATTCCCGTTCTCGGGATCTGCTTCGGGGGCCAGCAGATCTCCAACGCGCTGGGTCTCGAGGTCTCGCCGACGGCGATCCCGGAGATCGGATGGAAGATGGTTTCGTCTCGCGACGAGTCACAGATCTCCTCGGGTCCGTGGTTCCAGTACCACTTCGATCGCTGGACCGACGCGCGTGGCGTTGTATCGCTGGCATCGTCTCCGAGCGGTCCCCAGGCCTATTGGTACGGAAGATCACTCGCTCTGCAGTTCCATCCCGAGGTGACCCGAGAGACGATCGAACGGTGGTGTGACGAGGGTCGGGACGCGCTGGATCGTGTCGGTGCTGACTACGACCAGATCATGGACGACTCGCGCCGGTATCTCGCTGCGGCGCGAGAGCGCTGTTTCGCACTGGTCGACCGATTCCTCATGCACTCTCGCGACGTGGAGTATCCACGGGTGTTCGCGGTCGATCGTTAGCGTTCTTGGACAACGCGAAGCGTCTTGCCCGAGGGATCGGCAGGGCCGACGATCCGACATCCCGCATCGATCAGCTGAACCATTGAGTCGACCGCCTCATTGCTGACCTCCTCGCCAGCAATGAGGAGCGGAACGCCAGGAGGGTAGGGGACAATCATCTCGGCACTGATGTTTCCAATCGCCTGTTGTGTCGCGAGTGCGACGCTTGCTGCCTGTTGCGCTTGCCTCGGACTCATTCGCTCCACGGGCAGTGCGCTTGGCCAGAGGGAGATGAGGTTCGGATGCGCCTTGAACTGATGGCGGTTCTCGCTGAGCGCGTGGACCGCATTGGCGAGCACCTGGACACTCTGTGCCGTGTCGCCAAGGGTGATCGAAAACACCATTCGCCTCAGGTCGGAGAACTCCGGATTGATCTTCCACTGTTCGCGTAGCCAGCGTCCCGCAGCAAAGCCCGTGGTGCCGAGCTGGTCCACGTCAATGACGATCTTCGTCGGATCGTATCCGGCTATCCCCGGCGAGCCGACGATCTCGTCTCCATAGATTCGCACCCCCTCGATGGTGGCGATCTCGCGGCGGACCCATGCGGAGAGCGCCAGTGCCGCCTGCCACTGCGCGTCTCCGCTCCATCGCATTTCGTCGACGGCGAGATCGAGCGAGAGCAGGAGGAGCGCGGAGGGGGACGAAGACTGCATCATCGAGAGATTCGCGCTCAGTCTCGCACGGTCCACTCGGTCTCCCCGTTGATGCAAGAGTGAGGATTGGGTCAGTGAACCGAGCGTCTTGTGCGGGCTTTGTACCACGAGATCGGCCCCGCACGAAAGTGCGGAGTCCGGAAAGCGGTCGTCGAAGACGAAGTGCGATCCGTGGGCCTCATCGACGATCACCGGGATTTCGTGTGCGTGGGCGAGCCTCACGATCTCGCGCAGCGGCACCGTGAATCCGTAGTAGCTCGGACAGGTGACGTGCAACGCCCTGACCTCTTGATGGTCTGCCAACGCGGCCTCGAGTTCGTCGAGCGAGATGCCAAACAGCCCGTCGAGCGCCTCGTTTCTCGCGGGCGCGAGATAGATGGGTCTTGCACCCGAGAGCGCGATCCCCGCATAGACGCTCCGGTGCGAGTCGCGCGCGACGAGGAGCGCGTCTCCGTCGCCGACGACCGAGCAGATCGCAGCGATATTGCCGATGGTCGCGCCGTTGACCAGGAACCAGGTCTGGTCCGCGCCAAAGAGCGTCGCCGCGTGCTGTTGCGCACGGACGAGAGCGGAGGTGGCACCATGGAGGTAGTCGAAACCGCTCAACTCGCTCAGGTCCGCGGAGTAGACCGCGTCGCCGAGAAGACGCCGACCGGCCGCGGGCGCCCCCCGGCCGCCCTTGTGCCCGGGCATATGAAACGAGACCCGCTCGCTCTCCTGGACTGCTCTGATGTGCGACTCGAGAATCGAGTTGTGGTCCGGCCGGTCTATCGGTTGAGACATGCCCTTGTTGCGTCGGTGAGGATTGCAAGTCCGGCTTGAAGCGTCGCCTCATCGATGTTGAGCGGCGGCAGGACCTTCAGCACCGTGTCGTTCCTTCCGACGCGCTCGACAATCAGGCCGTCGGCGAAACAGCGTTGTGAGATCTCGCGGGCGAGCTCGCCGTTCGGGTCGATCGCCGCAGTGTCTGCACCCCAGAGCATGCCGATACCCCGGATCTCGATCCGCTTGTCGATGGCATTGAGCCGTTCGAGGCTGGTCTCGATCGTGCGCTCGTGTTTGGCAACGCGTTCCGAGATCTCCTCGGTCTCAAAGAGCTCCATGGCGACCGTCGCTGCGACAAATGCGAGCTGGTTGCCGCGGAAGGTGCCGGTGTGTTCTCCGGGCTGCCAGGTGTCGAGTTCGGGCTTGAGCAGAGTGAGCGACATCGGCAGGCCGTATCCGCTGATGGACTTCGAGACCGTGACCACGTCCGGCACGATGCCGGCCCGCTCGAAGGAGAAGAATGGTCCGGTGCGTCCGCAGCCCGTCTGGATCTCATCGATGATCAAGATGATGCCGTGGTCGTCGCAGATCGTCCGGAGCTCTCGGAGCCACGCGATCGGTGCGACGTTGATGCCGCCCTCCGCCTGGATGGTCTCGACGATGATCCCCGCGGGGAGTTCGATTCCCGAATGGGTGTCGAGCAAAACGCTTCTCAGGTAGGTCAACGTGTCGATCTCGCTCATCACCCCTGAGGGGAACGGGAGGAAGGTGACGTCGTGGAGTGGCACTCCGGCGGCCTCGCGGTGCGCGCGGTTCGCGGTCGCGGAGAGGCTGCCGAGGCTGTCGCCGTGGTAGCCGCCCATGAAGGAGAAGATCCCCGTCCGTCCGGTGACGTTCCTGGCGATCTTGAGTGCCGCCTCAACGGCATTCGTACCGGTCGGGCCCGTGAACTGGACCTTGTAGTCGAGGCCGCGGGGTTTCAGGATGAGCCGGTCAAAGGTCTCGAGGAAGTGCTGCTTGGCGACCGTGTGCAGATCCAGACCGTGGGTGAGCCCATCGCCCGCAACATATGCAATCAACGCTGCCTTGATGGTGTCGTGGTTGTGCCCGTAGTTGAGCGCTCCGGCGCCAGCGAGGAAGTCGATATACGAGCGGCCCTCGGCGTCTGTGAGATAGGCGCCTTTTGCCGAGGCAAATGTGGCTGGGAAGGAGCGACAGTACGAACGGACGCTCGATTCTCGCTCATTGAAGATGTCGCTGGAGGTGCTCAGTGCACGCTTGACATCAGGGGGGGCGGCCTCATCAATGGAGTTGGTCACGTACGTCCTTTCGCCGGTGCGGTGGATCACCGCTGGTATCGCCTCCGTAGAACCGCCCGTGGCACGGGCTGTTCGGTGGGTAGTTGTTGTGGATATGGTCACTTCGGTCAGCGTCCGGGAGACCTGTGGTCCCAAGAACGTGCTAGCCGAGCATGAAACGCTAGCCCAAATGGACCGACAATCGTGCGCATCTCCGGCAAAATGTTCAGCCGGAGTCCCAGTCGCCGCCCGGACCGGATCTCCGGGCAGGGCGCATCGCGTCACGGACCGGCCCCGGAGCCAGTCGGGGAGCCACCCGGAACACCCGCCCGCGAAACGTCGCCTCGCGAACCCGTCCGCTATAGTCAGGTGCACCTGATATTGATAATATCAGGTGCACCTGAAATTCACTGATCGAGCTGGAGTGGGCATAGGCGTGATTGCAGTCGGCGTGATCTTCTTGCGGGAGTCGATCGAGGCCAGCATGATCGTCTCGATCCTGCTTGCGATTCTCGATCGGATGGGCAAACGGGAGTACTTCCGCGACGTCTTCTATGGAGTCGCCGCCGCGTTCGTCTTCGTGCTCGTGGGCTCTGTGGCGATCTATTTCACCATCCGCCACTACAGCGGCACGACGTTCCAGACCATCTTCGAGACCTCTACCTATGTCGTTGCCGCCGTGATCTTGACATTCATGACCTTCTGGATGCGTCGTCATGCCCATTCGATCTCCGCGGAGATGGAGGACCGAGTCGGAACACTCATGAGTGGTCGTCAGAGGTTTGGACTTTCCGTCCTCGCCTTCCAGGCTGTCGGGCGCGAGGGGCTCGAGGCTGCGGTCTTCACCCTCGCCATTGTCTTTGCGACGGGTACGCGCGGAACGATATGGGGAGCCCTCGTCGGACTGATCGCGGGGCTCGCGCTCTCGGTGGCGATCTTCCGGTTCGGTCGACGCATCAACATGCGCAAACTCTTCACCGTTGTCGGGTCGCTGTTGATGGTCTTTGCCGCGGGACTCGTCGCCGACTGCGTCGAGAACATGCAGCAGTTGGGCTGGCTGCCCTTTCTGCGTGCTCCCCTTTGGAACACCTCGCACTTCCTCTCCGAGTCATCCTCGATCGGGGACATCTTCCACAGCTTCTTCGGATATGCCGATCATCCGACTGCGCTGCAGCTGGGCGTCTACCTTCTCTACCTCGTTGGAGTGTTCGCGTCGCTCTACGTCATGAAACACCGTCGTCAACGCGGATACCCGACGTCGATACCGCGCGAGACCCGGATCTCCGCCTGACCACGGGGCCGCGGTCGACCCCATTGGTCCATCGTTTGCCCGGTCGACGCGACCGCGCCCGCTGCCGCGACCGGGATTTGTCTAATCTCTATAGATGGTGAGCCCTCTCAGCAGTCGAAGCGCTCAGGGCGGGCGAGTCGGAGCGCGAGGCGCAGTGGTCACCGAAACGGATGCACCGACACCGGGGCAGATCCGCTCCGTGCGGCGCTGAGAGGTCGATGACTCCGTGCGAAGCATCTGTGGTCGTGCCCTTGTCCTCGTGGCCGTCGGCTCCCTGTTCGTCGGGTT
>DAIDIA010000077.1 GCA_027459565.1 Acidimicrobiaceae bacterium
TCGCTGATCAACCAGATTTACACTCGCAATGCTGAACGCTAGGTTGAA
This sequence comes from Acidimicrobiaceae bacterium, assembly GCA_027459565.1. Classification (GTDB taxonomy): domain Bacteria; phylum Actinomycetota; class Acidimicrobiia; order Acidimicrobiales; family Bog-793; genus CAIVND01. Next base: position 49 of record DAIDIA010000077.1, read on the forward strand.
TTCGCGGACAATTCGGGAAGGTACGCCGTTTTGGCGCGAAGTGTCTGCGCAGCTGAGCACGCTCGGGGCACGCGGACATCTCGGCAATTGCCCAGCGACTCGCCGGTGATCCGGGTCGGTCAAATTGAAAGAGGAGGACACCGATGACGATCTCTGGCGGAAGATGGGTCCCACCATTCGATTCCGGGGACGAAACCTCCTACGCGAACTACCGAACGATCGACGATCTCGCGACGCTGGCGCAGGTCGTCTACGACGTCGTCATCGTCGGCTGCGGAGGGGCGGGTGCGGTCGCGGCGATCGAGACGGTCGACCGCGGTTCCTCGGCGCTCGTTCTCGAGGCAACCTCCTCTCCGGGAGGAAACACCCAGATCTCGGGAGGGACAATCCGGCTCATCGGCGATCCACAGATGGCGGTCGAACACCTCAGCCACCTCGTCCAAGGTGCGACACCACGCCCCGTGATCCAGTCCTTCGTGGACGGTATGGTCGAAATCGAAGGATGGATCGAGGCCCATGGTGGCTCGCTTCAGGTGCGTTCGAATCCAAGTGGCGAGTCCCATCGGCGAGCCTTTCCCGTCAGTCGACCCGGCTCGTCGTTTCCGAATTTCCCCGGGGGCGACGCGCTCGGAAGACGCGCGCTCGTACCGGAACGTCGAGACGGGCGGGCGAACGGTGCCGCGCTCTGGGACCTGCTCTCTGAGAACCTCGAACGTCTCAACATCCCCGTCGTGCTCAATGCGCGAGCCACTCGGCTCGTCTGTGACGACGATCGACGCGTCGCCGGTCTTGAGGTCATGACACCAGGCGGGCCGCTGCAGATTCGGGCGCGACAGGGGGTGGTTCTTGCCTGCGGCGGTTTTGCTTACGACGACCAACTGATGACCCAGTACTACGGGCTACCCCTTCCCACGGTCTGCCTGCCCGAACGCGCAATGGGTGATGGCGTGCGACTCGCGGAAGATGTCGGAGCGGAACTGTGGCACATGAATGCGGTCGCCTGCTCGGTTGGCTATCGACTCGCGGGACTTGAGGCAGGCATCCAGGCGAAGATGCCCGATACCGGATTCGTGCTCATCGACCAACGAGCGCGTCGCTACGTTTCTGAGACCGATCTCGAAAACCACAGCGCGATCTTCGCCATGATGACTCAGGACCCAATTACCGGAGAGTACCTGCGCATACCCTCCTTTCTCATCTTCGATGAGTCGACGCGCTGCGCGGGAACGATCGCCCATCTCCCCCACGGAGCGAATCGCCACTACCCCTGGAGTCCCGACAACTCCGCAGAGATCAGCCGTGGCTGGATCTCTCGCGCAGACTCCCTTGACGAGCTCGCAGCAGTACTCGGACTCGAGGGACCAGCGCTCGAGAATTGCATCGCCAAATTCAATGCGCACACACAACAGGGGAGATCCGATGAATTTGGACGCGCTCCCAATCGCATGCGTGCGATCGACCAGCCTCCCTACTACGGCGCGCCCGTCTACCCCATCATCGTCAATACCCAGGGAGGGCCACGGCGCGACGCGAGCGGAAGGATCCTTCGACCCGATGGAACTCCCATCCCAGGGCTCTTTGGAGCCGGTGAACTCGGATCGCTCTGGAACCGTCTCTATCCCGGTGCCGGCAACCTCTCCGAGTGCCTCGTATCGGGGAGGCTGGCTGCAAGGTCCGCCCTTGACGATTTCGCAGGGCCGCCTGCGTAACCTTGTGCGGCCCCGGTCACCTGCACCGGACGCAGCACGCTTGTGGTCGCGCAAGAACGCAGTCGACGCGATGGTCCGCGCCTCATCTGGGCGGTCATTGGATACGGCGGACCAGATCCGATTCACCACGCGAGGAGACCGTTCGCGTCCCCGAACGC
>DAIDIA010000078.1 GCA_027459565.1 Acidimicrobiaceae bacterium
TGATCGGTGTGTTCGCCGGGGCGCAGAGGGCGACATCGGGACGTATCTTCCTCGGCGACGAGGACATCACCTCCCTGAGTCCGCACCGTCGCTCGGACGAGGGGCTTGCCCGGACCTTCCAGACCGCTCGGGTCTTCAGTCGCCTGAGCGTATTGGAGAACGTGATGGCGGGCGAGAAGCACGTCAAGCCGGGCGGGCTGACCTCGGCGATCTTTGAGCGTCGACGCTGGAGAGCGCAAGAGGATGCGACGATGGATCGAGCCCTTGCGTACCTTTCGGAGTTTGGTATGGCAGACAAGGCGGAGACGCGTTGTGGAGAGCTCAGTGGTGGGCAGCGACGCATCATCGAATACCTGCGTGTGCTGATGGCTCGCCCCCGGGCGATCCTGCTCGATGAGCCGACGGTTGGCATGGCTCCATGGCTGCTTGCCCGACTGTCGGAGGACCTCAGGCGTCTGTGTTCCGAAGGTGTCACCATATTGCTCGTGGGTCACGAGATGTCATTTATTCGCGAGGTGTGTGACGTGGTAGTCGTTATGGCAAATGGAAAGGTCATCGCCCGCGGTGATTTCGACGAGGTGGCGAAGAACGAGATCGTCCAACAGGCGTATCTCGGCCGACGCGTGGTAGGTGCGCGATGACTGCGGAGGCAAAGACCGAGCACGTCACGTCCGATGCCGTGCTCCGCGTCGAGGGGCTTGACGCCGGTTACCGTGAGGTCGTCGTCTCTGGTGTCGACTTCTCCTCGAACGCGGGTGAGATCGTCGTCATCGTGGGCGTGAACGGCGCGGGAAAGAGCACCATCTTGAAGGCGATCATGGGCGAGGCGACGGTCCACGCGGGACACGTGTTTCACAGAGGCGAGGAGATCACCGCGCAATCTGCTGACCTGCTCGCCCAGCGCGGCATCGGCTACGTCCCGCAGCTCAACGACGTCTTCCCGGGGCTTTCGGTTACGGAGAATCTACGGATGGGTGGTTACCTCCTCCCGAGGCATCTTGTCCACGAGCGCACCGAGCGCTGTCTCGAGCGTTTTCCCCAGCTTCGGGCGAAGCACGGTTCCTCCGCGCACAAGCTGAGCGGCGGTGAGCGCAAGCAGCTCGCTCTTGCGCGCGCGCTCATGACGGAACCCACGCTGATCCTGCTCGACGAGCCGACCTCCAATCTCTCACCAAACGTGGTTGAGGAACTCCTCTTCGTGCTCGTGCCGGCGCTCGCGGCCGAGGGGAGGAGCATCGTGATCGTCGAGCAGGCGGTCGAGGCGGCACTCAGTATCGCCGACCGGGCCTGCCTCGTCGGCAATGGGCGCATGCTCCGAAGCGGAGATGCGAAGGAGATGCTCGAAGTGGTAACGAGCCATGGGCTACTCGCGGAGTCCATCGGGGCAGACGTTGCATCCCCTGACCCCTCGGTTCCCTAGGGGGGATACCCGGATGGCGCGCTCCAATATCAAGAGCGTTCCTGCGCACTGATCCGCGCCCCTGAGCCTTCAATCGTCGGCCCTGCGCCATCGATCACTGGCGGGGGCAGCACGGGCAGGCGATTCATCGGAGCCCAAGACATCGAGACAAGGGTCGATCTCGACCCTTGTCGTCGATCACGGCAAACTAGGCTCGACCTGCTCGCTAGATTGTGCCTCGACGTACGTCGTCCAGGGAACGGTGCTCGCACCCCTGGATGTGCGCCGTAATCTTGGACAGGGAGGTGTCATCGTGTCGTTAGTCGTCGTGGGGATCAACGAACGAGACGCCCCGCTCGCGCTTCTCGGGAGCATCGCCGTCTCTGACCGGGACATCCCGAAGGTTCTGCAGCGTCTCTGCGACAGTTCGAACCTCGACGAAGCCGTCGTGCTCTCGACATGCATGCGCACCGAGATCTACGCGATCGTCGAGCGCTTCCATGACGGAGTTGCCGATATCCACGCGCTGATCAGCGAGCGCGCCGGGGGCGAAGGCCTCGAGACGGGTCCGCTTGCGGGGCATCTCTACGTCGAATACGACGATGCCGCCGCGAGGCACCTGTTTGAGGTCGCCTCCGGAATCGACTCCGCGGTGCTCGGGGAGGGCGAGATTCTCCGTCAGGTTCGACATGCCGCCTCGAGATCGCGCGAGGAGCACGCGTCCGGACCTGTGCTCGATGGACTCTTTCGCCACGCGGTCGAGGTCGGTAAACGCGCACGATCCGAGACGGCGATCGCCCGCGGGATCACCTCGCTTGCCTATGTGACCACGGCAATCGCCTCCAAGGCGACCGGCGGCTCACTGGCGGGCAAGCGCATCGTCGTCGTCGGTGCGGGTGAGATGGGAGAGGGCATCGCCGACGCGCTCGGTGCCGACTCGTTGCGCGCGATGGGAAGTTCGCCAAGCGAGATCGTGATCGCCAATCGCTCGAAGACGAAGGCCGAGACCCTTGCCGGGAGAGTCGGCGGTAGGGCAGTCGGGCTGAAGGATCTCTTTGATGAGGTTGCGAGGGCTGACGTTGTGCTGACCGCGACCTCTGGTGATGAGGTCATCTTCGATCTCGATTCCATCACCCGGGCGCTCGCGGCGCGACGCGCACAACCGCTCGTGATCGTTGATGCAGCGATGCCAAGAGATGTGGACCCGAAGGTGAGTGAGGTCGAGGGAGTGACACTTTTCGACCTCGATGATCTCCGTCGCTATGCCGAGTCCGAGGTGCAGGCGCGGCGCAGTGAGGTCGCCAGTGTCGTCGCGATCATCGATGATGAGCTCGAGCGCTATCGGGTGAACGTCCGATCCCGGGCAGTCTCTCCGGTGATTTCCTCGATGCGCGCGAAGGCAGACCAGATCGTCGCCCAGGAGCTTGAGTATTTCGGCGCCCAGCTCGATCAGTTGGGCGACGATGACCGGGCGATTGTCGAGAATCTCGCGCACCGCATTGTGCAGAAGATCCTGCACGAGCCCACGGTCCAGCTCAAAGAGGCCGCGGGTTCAAGTCGAGGCGAGCGCCTCGCCGAGGCGTTGCGGTCGCTCTTTGGCCTGTAACCCCCGTCAGTCGGCGAACTCGCGGATCGAGGTTCAGGCGACGTGAGCATCAGCGTGGTGCGGCTTGCGACGCGATCGAGTCCACTCGCACTCGTGCAATCCCACGCAGTCGGAAGACGACTCATTGAATCTGGACACGTGTCCTCGTATGAACTTGTCCGCGTCTCTACCGAGGGTGACATACGTCTCGATGTCGCGATCGCCGAGATCGCCCGGCAGGGCGTCTTCACGGCGGAGGTGGAGGTCGCGGTGCTCGACGGGAGAGCCGATGTCGCCGTGCACTCGGCGAAGGACCTTCCGTCGTCGAACATTCCGCCCGAGCTCGTGCTCGCGAGCGTACCCATGCGCGCCGATGCGCGGGACGCCCTCGTCGGGGCCAAACTCCGTGAACTCGGAGACGGCGCGACGATCGCCACCGGGTCCGCGCGCCGCCGCGTCCAACTTGCGGCGCTCGTGCCCGGTGCACGGTTTGTGGAGCTGCGTGGCAACATCGCGACGCGCCTGACGAAGGTGCCGCACGCAGGCGCCGCGGTCTTTGCGTACGCGGCACTCGTACGGCTCGAACTCACCGATCGTGCGAGTGAGGTGCTCGGTGTCGAGAGCGTGCTTCCCCAGGTTGGGCAGGGAGCGATCGCGCTGCGCTGCCGAGCCTCGGATGAGGAGCTGCGGGAGGTGTTGTCGATGATCGACGATGTGGCCGCGCATCGAGCGGTGCTCGCGGAGCGCGCGTACCTCGCGCGTCTCGGCGGCGGTTGCGACGCTCCTGTCGGGGCGTACGCGACCGTTGATCCCAAGACCTCGGAGATCACCCTCGAGGCGTTGATCGCGTCGGACGACGGCAGTCGTATGATCCGGCGCACCAGTCGCGGCGACAATCCTGTCGAGCTCGGGCGCTCCCTCGCCGAAGAGTTGATTTCAGCATTCGCCGCAATCTCGGAGCGCGAGTAACGCCGTGACGGTCTATTTCGTCGTCATCCCCTCAGAGTCTTGGCGATCCATCTCCCACTACGTGGGAGCGCTGCTCGCCAACGCAGACGTGGTGATTGGCGACGCAAAGGATCTCGATGCCGTTCGCCAGTGCATCGGACCGAATGCGGAGCAGATTGCCTTCGTCGCGCCCCAGGAGGAGATCACCTACGAGCGCGAGCTTCACGGAGTCGTCGACCGACATCGCCATGACGCCGACGCGATCGTCGTCCGGCTCATCCATGACGACCGATGCGGAGACAGTGATCCTTCCTCAGCCCCGCTCGTTCGCGAGTCCGGATTCCTCTCGCGTGAGCAGGTTGATTTCGAGGTCGTCCCACCAGCGTCGCGAGACGATCACTCCGACGATCGGCGATCGATTTCGCTCCCCCGTACGGGACCGCTGGTCAATGTGAGTGTGGTGGTCACTCGCGCGCGTCACCAGAGTGCCCCGATCACCGATCTCCTGCTTGACAGCGGGGCGATTCCGATCGTCATCCCTGTGATCGATATCGAGGTCACCGGTGAATTGCGCGCAGCACTCGACCGGGCGATCGATCGCCATGAGCAGGGCACCTGGGTGGTGTTCAGCTCACGGAACGCCGTCGCATCCGTGCTTGCCTCGACCGGCGGACGAACCCTGCTCGAGAACTCGCGAATCGCGTGCATCGGACCCGCGACGAAGATGGCGTGCGTCGATGCGGGACTTCACGTCGATTTTCTCCCCACGATCGCGGACGCTGCGACGCTTGTCCGCGAGTTCCCTCCACCGGGATCGATCTCATCAGGGCACGTGACGTTCTTCGCGAGTGACATCGCGCGCGACGTCATCGATCGTGGTCTTGCAGAACGCGGCTACGTCGTGGATCGAATCGTGGCCTATGCGACCGTCCGATCCAAGGTCAGCCCCTTTGTCCGACATCGAGCCCGCGGCGCAGACGCGATCATCTTCACCTCCGCTTCAACGGTGTCTGCATCAATTGCGTTGTTTGGAGTCGGTCACATTCCCTCCCGGATCGTCGCGATCGGGCCGGCGACGAGCGCGGCGGTGAGGGACTCGGGACTCGTGTTGAGCGCCGAGGCATCGTCTCGAGGACCCGAGTCGCTTGTTGAGGCACTCATCGGTTCCCTTTCCGGTCACGGCGATCGTCGCGTGGTCGAGTGACGGGTGCGCGGAGCCTCTCGTCTCACCTGAATTCTTCTCGTAGGCTCTAGGGATATGGAGAACAACCCCCAGGGCGCGCGGTTTCCCGTCGCAAGACCGCGCCGGCTGCGCAAGACGGCGGCGCTTCGCCGAATGGTTGCGGAGACGGGTCTTTCGGTGAACGACCTGATTCTTCCGGCATTTGTCCGAGAGGGTATTGCCGAACCCGTTGCCATCGCGTCAATGCCCGGTGTGTACCAGCACACGGTCGACTCGCTTGTCGAGCGTGCCCGTGAGCTTGTCGACCTCGGAGTCCCTGCGATGGTCCTGTTTGGCGTGCCGGAATCGAAAGATCTCGAGGGCAGTGGTGCATACGACCCCGACGGAATCGCACAGGTTGCGCTTCGCGCGCTGCGGGACGCGATTGGCGACAGGCTCGTCCTGATCAGCGATCTCTGCCTTGACGAGTACATCGAGCATGGACACTGCGGTCTCGTGGGCCCATCGGGCGAGGTGGACAACGATGCGACGATCGAGGTCTACGGTCGGATCGCGTGTGCCCAGGCGGAAGCGGGAGCGGACATCGTGGCGCCCAGCGGGATGATGGACGGCCAGGTCGCAAGGATCCGGAGTGCGCTCGACGAACAGGGGTTTTGCGACACCGCAATCCTCGCCTACAGCGCGAAGTACGCGTCCGTGTTCTATGGGCCGTTTCGCGATGCAGTCAATGTGACGATCGCAAACAACGGAGACCGTCGCGGCTATCAGCAAGATTATGCAAATCGCCGCGAGGCGCTGCGGGAGGTCGCCCTCGACATCGCCGAGGGGGCAGACATGGTGATGGTCAAGCCAGCGCTTGCCTATCTCGATGTATTGAGTGACGTGCGCGCAGCGGTCGACGTTCCGGTCGCCGCATACCAGGTATCCGGAGAATACGCGATGATCCTCGCCGCCTCCGAGCGCGGATGGATCGATCGCGATGCCGCTGCGCTCGAAACCGTCACCGCGATCAAGCGAGCGGGGGCAGACCAGATCCTCACCTATTTCGCAACCGACATCGCGCGCATCCTGCGCAACGGTTGAGGTCTTGATGCACCCGCAGCACGACATGAGCAAAAGCGAGGAACTCTTCGCGCGCGCTGAGCTGGTCATCCCTGGAGGGGTGAACTCTCCGGTTCGCGCGTTCCGCTCTGTGGGTCTGACGCCGTTTTTCGTCGAGAGCGCGCGCGGCTCGCGGATCAATGACGTCGACGGCAACTCCTATCTCGATTACGTGCAGTCCTGGGGGGCCTCGATCCTCGGACACGCCGACCCAAGGGTGATCGCGGCGATCTCGGAGGCCGCTGAGCGTGGTACGACCTACGGAGCACCGACGGAACACGAAGTCGAGCTCGCAGAGGTCATCGCGTCTTCGGTCCGCGGCGTCGCGATGGTCCGGCTTGTGTCCTCGGGCACCGAGGCGGTGATGACGGCGATCAGAATCGCGCGCGGTGCCACGGGCCGTGACCGCGTGGTGAAGTTCGCGGGTTGTTATCACGGGCACAGTGACGCTGTGCTCGCAGGAGGCGGCAGTGGAGTCGCCACGCTTGGACTTCCCGATTCGCTCGGTGTGACGAAGAACGCCGTCGCAGACACACTGGTGGTCGACTACAACACCATCCCCGACATCAACTCCGATGTCGCCTGCGTGATCGTCGAACCCGTCGCCGCGAACATGGGTCTGGTGCCGCCCGACCCCGGATATCTCGAGGGGCTGCGCAGCGCCTGTGACCAGGCGGGCGCGCTTTTGATCTTTGACGAGGTGATCAGCGGATTTCGAATCTCGCGAGGTGGCGCGTCCGAGCATTTTGGCGTGGATGCCGACCTCTATACCTTTGGGAAGGTGATCGGGGGCGGCCTGCCGCTCGCGGCGGTCGGCGGCTCGCAAGATCTGATGCGCGAACTCGCTCCGACGGGGCCGATCTATCAGGCGGGGACGCTCTCGGGGAATCCGCTCGCCACCGCGGCAGGGCTGAAGGTGCTCTCCCTACTCGATCCCCGGGCATTTGATGAACTGAGCGCACGGGTCGAGAGACTCGTGGGTGGACTTGTCGAGGCGATCAGCGCGTCCGGACTCGAGGTGCAAGTTCCGAGACTCCGCACGCTCTTTTCGATCTTCTTCACCGATGCTCCGGTCCGGAACTTTGCCGACGCAAAGCGCGCCGCGGACTCGGGAGTGTATGCGCGGTTCTTCCGTTCGATGCTCGCGCGCAACATCTCCCTTGCCCCGAGCGCGTATGAGGTTGGATTCGTCTCACTCGCGCACACTGATGAAGACATCGAGGCGACGATCGAAGCGGCAGGCGAATCTGCCATCGAGGTCCTCGAGAGCCTCTAGGGCGCGAATCCGAGGCTGCGGGAGAGGCTATCCGCCGAACTCGGCGTCTCTGGGAAAGAGTGCATCGATGCGTTCGACGATCTCATCGGTCAATCGGTCGACGACCTCGAGCGCGCCGAGATTCTCCCTCACCTGCGCAGCGTGGCTCGCGCCGGTGATAACCGTCGAGACGCGCGGGTTCTTCAGGCACCATGCCAGAGCGAGTTGCGCGAGCGAACAGCCGAGCTGAACCGAGACTGTCTGCAGCGAACGGATCGAGGCTCTCAGTGTCTCGTTCTCCACCTGCGCTTTGATCCTCGAATTGTCCGACCGTCCGGCGCGCGAATTTTCGGGAATGCCGTTGAGGTACTTGCCGGTCAGGACTCCCTCGGCAAGTGGGCTCCATGTCGTGAGTCCGAGACCGAAGTCCTTGTAGAGGTCCCGGAACTCCCTCTCCACCTTCGTGCGATGGATGAGGTTGTACTCGGGCTGCTCGGTGATCGGTGCACGCAGGTTGTTGCGTTTGGCGATCTCGTAGGCGCGCCGGATCGATTTCGCCGACCACTCCGAGACGCCCCAGTAGAGGGCCTTGCCGCTCGAGATGATGTCCGACATCGCGACGACGACCTCCTCGATGGAGGTCTCTGGATCCGGCCGGTGGCAAAAGACGATGTCGACCACGTCATGACCGAGGCGCTCAAGTGATCCATCGATTGCAGAGAGAAGGTACTTGCGATTCAGCGTACGTCTTGAATTCACGCCCTCTTCGAGTCCGAAGTAGAACTTGGTCGAGATGATGTAGCTGCCCCTCGACCACCCAAGCTCCCGGATCGCCTCGCCCAGGATGCGTTCGGCACCCCCATTCGCGTAGATCTCCGCGCAGTCAAAGAAGTTGATTCCCCCCTCGCGCGCCGCGTCGAGGTTCTTGATGATGTTCTCGAGCCCATACTCGTGATCAAAGGTGACCCATGAGCCGAATGAGAGCGCACTCACCTTGAGGCCGGAGTTTCCGAGGCGGCGATAGATCATTTGGGACCCCTTTGACTTGGAGGAGATCGGCGAATCGGCGGCGGTGGACAGGTTCAGCCTGCCCGGGCCGGGACGAGGCTGGTCAGCGCCGCGAGCGCCCTGTAGGCGAGCTCTGCGGGACCATGCTCATCCTCGCGCAGGAGATTCGACATGATGCGAAGCAGCCATTCCATCACCGACTGTGAGTGCATTCCCGTCGCGACGAGTCGCCGCATGAGCTCTGGATGGCCCATCAAGGTCATGAACTTCGATGCGACCTTGTAGTAGAGCCCGTAGGTAAGCTCGAGTTCGCGGTCGAACGCGAGGAGATGGCGAAGATCGCCGTCCGAAACGGCCTCGCCCGCGATGCGCGCGGCGATCCTGCCGGTTTCATACCCGTAGGCGATCCCCTCGCCGTTGAACGGGTTGATCGAGCCACCGGCATCTCCCACGAGAAGGTAGTCCGGGCCGACGTGTGGACCAACGGAGAGTCCCATCGGCAGCCGGCCACCGGTGGGCGTGGAGAGCGCAGTCGACTCGTTGAGGCACCACGAGGCCGGCGCGAAATCTACGAACGAGTTCATCAACTTGGTCGTGTTGACCTGCTTCCAGCGATCAAATGTCGAGAGCAGTCCGATGCCGACGTTGACCCTTCCGTCGCCGAGCGGAAATATCCAGCCGTATCCCGGAACGACCTTGCCGTCTTTGTCGCGGATGTCGAGGTGCGACTCGATGTAGTTGTCGAGATGTCGCGGAGAGGAGAAGTACCCGCGGATCGCCATGCCGAGCGGAATTGACCGGTCCCTGCTCGCGCCGAGCGCCCGTCCGAATCGAGAGTTCGCGCCATCGGCGACGATGGTCACGCTGGCGCGTACCTCGCTTCGCGTGCCGAAGTCATTGTCGACGATGATGGCGCCCTCTGCGGGTCCACCCGATCCTGCTGCAGAACCGATCGGGGCGATCGCCTCCGCTCCCTGCCAGACGACCGCGCCGGCCTTGGCCGCGTGGTTGCTGACGATCTCGTCGAGATCGTGACGGGTCACGACGAATCCATGACTCGGATAGTCCGGGTGCTCGGGCCACGGCATCGTGAGTTCACGGCCGAATGCAACCGCGCGCAGCCCCTCGTAGCGATGATGCTCGCCGAGTTGGTCCTCGAGGCCCATCTCATAGAGCTGGCGAACCGATCGGGGCGTGAGACC
>DAIDIA010000079.1 GCA_027459565.1 Acidimicrobiaceae bacterium
ATCTCGCACCTGCCTCAAATATCGTCTGCACCTGCGACAGCGAACCCCTACCGAAGTTCCAACGACGAGATCATGTTCGCAATCCATATCTCGGACGAAGGTGCTCTGCGATCGCGGCGCGTGTCGGGTTCTCGCGGTCTCTTCCCGAGAGCACGGGATCACTGATCCGCCAGTCCGCTTTGATCTCCGGATCGTCCCAGGCGACACCGAGTTCATCGTTCGGGTTGTAGTACCCGTCGACGAGATAGGTGAGCGTCAGCTGCGTCAGCGAGGAAAAGCCATGCGCGATCCCCGGGGGGATGAACAGGCCCCTCTCGTTCTCGTCACCGATTTCGATCATCTGGGTTACGCCCTCAGTCGGAGAGCCAACCCGCAGGTCATGCAGGATCACCTGGGCGCGCCCCTTGGTCACGAACCAGTAGTCCGCCTGGTGGAGGTGGTAGTGGAGACCCACCACTGCTCCGGCTTCACGATCCGAGCGGTTGGATTGCACCATCTCACGACCGAGTGGGAACCACGACCTGCGGTAGGACTCGATGAAGCGACCCCGTGCATCCGCGTGGATTGCCGGTTCGACGACGACGACGTCCGCAATCTCGTCCGAGATCGAGATCTTTGCCACGTACTTCTCCCTCTTTTGCGTGCTCTAGACCCACAACACTAGTCAGGCAAGCTGGTAACTCCCTGTTCGCGTCCGCCTGAGCACGCCTTCGACGACGAGTTTTGCGGCGACTTTCTCCGCGCGCTCGGGCTCGTCGGGCCAACCCGCTGCCACTGCGAGCTCCTCCTGGCCGATCGGCCCATGACAGGCACGCCGGACGATTCGGCCACGCCCCTGACGGTCTGAGCCGACAAATACCGACTGGCGCGGACCCGCCGAGAGGGCTCGACCCGCGGGATCGGGCAGCTCCAGTCCCGCGTGCCGCTCGTCTCGACGCCAGGCGCAGCTCTGCCGAAACAACGGACATTCAGAACACCTCGGAGCGCGCGCCCGGCAGACGAGGCTGCCAAAATCCATCAGGGAGAGGTTCCATTCGCGGGGCAGCCGCGGACCGACAAGCTCGTCCGCAAGCGCCTGGAGCGCCTTTGGGGGGGCCTCATGTCCGACCAATGCGCGTACGAGAACTCTTTTGATGTTGACATCCACGACACCGGTCTGCTCACCGAAGGCGAATGCCCGAATGGCGCGCGCAATGTATGGGCCAACGCCTGGAAGTTCTCGCAGCTGACCGAGGTCTGACGGAACCCTGCCACCGAATCGGTCGCAGATCATCCTTGCGCATCGATGCAGAGCAACTGCCCTTCGGTTGTATCCAAGTCCTACCCAGAGCGCGACCACCTCCGCCTGTGAGGCATCCGCGCACGACCGGGGCGTGGGGAACCGCTTCGTCATTGCGACAAAGTGCGACGGGACGCGCGCAACCTGAGTTTGGGCGAGCATGAACTCCGCGATCAGGGTGAACCAAGGATCCCTCGTCTGGCGCCATGGATACGCATCGCGTTCGACGCGCAGATCGCTCCACGCCTCTGTTACCCCTGCGATGAACTCCGACCGACTTTCGGTTCTGGTCAGGTCTGTCATCGTGTTGCCTCGGTGGGTCGCGCTAGGCCTCGTGTGGCGGTCGGGTCGAGAATGCGAGAATCCAGCTGTCATCGGTCTCGCCGTCAATCACGAGGCGCCAGGTGTATCGACTACCAGGCGCAAGGGGCAGCGGCCCGAAATTCAGGGCGAGCGAGACATCGATGGGGCTCCCCGGAGGAATCGAGTCGGGACGCGATACCGTAAAGTCACCGCGCACCTCAATCGGCTGGAGCCCATCAGGCGTCTCGGCCATCACGGGTTGGCCATCGGTGTCGACCAGAAACAGCTCCCAGTGATGTGGGCGCTCCGCATCGTTCCAGTCGACATCGATCTTCATCGCCACCGCCGATGGAGTCGGGTCGGGACCGATCAGACTCCAACCGCCGCCAAGCACATAGAGCTTCCCGTCGGCCACCTGGGCTGAATCACAGAGCAACATGGTTACGCGCATACCCTGCACGCTAATAGGAACTGGAGGAGCAATTGTGTCGAGGACTCGGCTCGCACGAATACAGTGGTTGCGTGATTGAGCTCGGTCTGCGAAATGACGTGTACCGGCGCCCTCTCTCCACCGCGCTGGAGCGACTCGGGCTCGGGGAGGGCTGGCGTTGTGTGGACGTCGGTGCCGGCGCGGGAGATGTCTCGGTGGCACTCGCCGCAATGGTTGGTGCGACCGGCCGCGTCTACGCCGTCGATTCTGACCCACGGGCCTGTGACGAGGTGGCGCGTGCCGCCGCCGCGGCGGGCGAGGCCCAGGTCTTCGCGTTGACCCAATCGGGAGAAGACCTCCGATTGCCCGAGACCGTCGATCTCGCATTCTGCCGATTCCTCCTGATGCATGTGAACGATCCGTCCGCGGTGCTGAGGAAGATGGCCGAATCGGTGCGGCCAGGTGGATATCTTGTCGCCCAGGAGCCGATCACAACAGCTGGGAGGATCGATGGGCTCGCGATGGCGATGCCCGGAGCGAAGCATCCCGACATCGGTGCGCTGCTGCCTGGACTCATCCTTGAACTTGGACTTGAACTCATCGATGCCTGGGCGGAGGCTCCAGCGGGTGCAGGTCCGGGCGCGGTCGCTGACTACCTCGAAGGTCTTACCGAGGTCAATCCCGGGAACGATTCAATTGTGCTTCCACCACTCGTGACGGTAATCGGACGATTACTCGGGAAGAACGCACGGTGAAATTTTCAGCATGACTCCAACACACGCCATTTTTCTCGACCGCGACGGGATTATCAACGAGCTTCGTCCCAGTCCGATTTCCGGAAAGCTTGAGAGCCCACTTTCACTCAACGATGTCCGACTTTTAGAAGGTGTTGCAGACAATGTCGCACGACTGCGTGACGCGGGATTTTTGATCGTCGGCGTAACCAACCAGCCATCAGCTGCCAAAGGCATCATATCTATGGATCTCCAAAATGCGATCCACAACCGGGTGATTGAACTTCTCAATTTCGAAGGCATTCAATTCGATCTTTGGAAAATATGTCCACACCATCCGAACGGAGTTGTACGGGAGCTTACAAAGAACTGTGAATGCCGAAAACCGAAGCCTGGCATGCTACTTGAAGCGGCAGCGAGTCTCGGAATTGAGATGTCACGATCATGGATAATTGGTGAC
>DAIDIA010000080.1 GCA_027459565.1 Acidimicrobiaceae bacterium
AGGTCCTCATTGTTCTGGCCGAGCGCCGCCGCTGCCTGCTGTTTGAGCTTTTCGGCACTCGCCTTGAGTTGCGTCGCCTGGAGCTCAATGCGCTTTCTCGCAGTTGCGATGTCCGCGAGACCCCTCCGGACCTGCTGGAGCTGCTCAAGTTGCTTCTCGTACGATAGGTCGAGTGTCTCACGCGGGTCCTCAACGCGGTTGAGGGCCTTGTTTGCCTTGGCCTGGACGACCTGACTGAGGCGCTTCATGAAGGCCATTGGGTCCTACCTTCTTTCTGACTGAGCCGGCGGATATCGCGTGCCTATCAAGTGATGACAAGACCTGGTTCGATCTCTCGAGGTCTGAGTTTACGCACTCCCATCGCACGGTGACACGCGCACGGTAGCCCTAGGAGGTCCAGCGTTTTCCGAGAGAGTCCAAGTGTCATTTGGCACTGTCACGTATCTTGGCCGCTAGCGTCATGGCGATGACCGAACCACTCTGTCTTCTCAGCGTTCATGCCCACCCCGACGATGAAGCCTCAAAGGGCGCAGGCACCATCGCCCGATACCACGCGTCCGGCGTACGCACCGTATTGGTGACCTGCACCGGAGGCGAGGAGGGGGAGATACTGAACCCCGCGGTCAATACCCCGGAGAATCATCAGCGCCTCGCGGAGATTCGGCTCGCAGAGCTTGAACGCGCCGCCAGGGTCATCGGCTACGACGAGCTGGTGATGCTTGGTTACCGCGATTCGGGCATGCCCGACTCCGTAGCGAACTCTCATCCCGGAAGTTTCGCTCAAGCGCCCCTCGAGGAGGCCGTGGAGCGTCTGGTGCGCGTCATACGCCGAGTGCGTCCTCAGGTGATCGTGACCTATCCCGAAGAGCAGGGCGGATACCGTCATCCCGATCATCTCCGCGTGAATGAGATCTCCGTTCACGCCTTCGAGGCGTCGGGCAACCCGGATCTCTACCCCTTGGCAGGACCCCCGTTCTCTCCGAGCAAGCTGTATTACTCGGTTTGGGCGAAGGGCCAGTTTCTTGCCCGCCACGCAAAATTCGTGGAGATGGGTATCGAATCGCCGTATTCAGAGGAGATGTTCAAGGCCTGGTTCGAACGCGAGGAGATTCCCTCAACGACGCGAATCGACCTCAACGGCTTCACCGACGTGCGACGAAAGGCGTTGCTCGCCCACGAAACGCAGATCGACCCTGCATCGAATTTCTGGTTCGGCCTCCCGGAGGAGATCGAGGAGGAGATCTTCAGTTACGACCTTTATGCGCTCGCGAGGAGTGTTGTTGCGCTCCCGGAGCGACAGGAGGACGATCTCTTTGATGAAATCGTCGCCACGACGCGCATCTGAACAACGGTCGATCGTCAGGCGCGGGCAGTCGAGGAATTCATTTGAAACGGCGGACTCCGGGGTTTACTACGATAATTGACGTGCATAAACCGAGGAGCTGGGCCGAGCGAGCGTGCGGCTAGTGGCTCCGGACATCCTTCACCTTTCAAGCGTTACCGGTAGCCCGCTGCTCGATCGCAAGGGCGAGCGGATCGGACGTGTCGAGGATCTCGTGGTGCGCGCGAACGGGGCTGCCCATCCACCCGTCAGTGGACTCGTGGTGAGAATCGGTGGACGGGAGTTGTTCGTACCGATCGAGCTTGTCTGGGAGATCCGACCGCATCAGGTTCAACTCCAGGGTCAGAAACTCAATCTCTCGCGATTCGAGCGCCGCGCGGGTGAGCTCCTCCTCGCACGCGACCTCTCTGCGCGCCACCTCATCAACGTCGTCGGAGCGAGATTGATCCGTGCGAATGAGATTGAGCTCGCGCTCGTCGATGACTCATGGCAGGTGGTCGGGGTGGATCCGAGCAGCCGCGGAGCAATCCGACGCATCCTTCCGCGTTCGTGGTGAAACAAGATCGCACCAGGTGGCATTGTCGACTGGGAGAGCATCGAGCCTTTCGTGGCGCACATCCCCTCGGCGCGGATGCGTATTCCCTATCGCAAACTCGCAAAGCTTCGTCCCGCGCAGATTGCCGATCTCGTCGAAGCGGCCTCGCATGACGAGGGGAGAGAGATCATCGAGGCCGTTGGACTCAACAGCGAACTCGAGGCCGATGTCTTTGAGGAACTCGATGAAGAACACCAGGTCGAGTTCCTCGATGGGCGCACCAATGAAGAGGCGGGACGGTTGCTTGCGCGTATGGAGCCCGACGACGCCGCGGATCTTCTCAACGATCTTGATCAAGAGCGACGCATCCCGATTCTTGAGGCGATGCCGGCACCGCAGCAGGCCAAGCTGAGACGTCTCCTCAACTACAACCCTGAGACCGCCGGTGGACTCATGAGTCCCGATTTCCTCGCGCTCAATCAAGAGACGCTCGTTTCCGAGATAGTCGCCGCATTGCGCACCAGTGCCGTTGCAGACGAGATCCTTGTGACGATCTACGAGCTCAACAGCGAGGATCGACTTGCGGGAACCGTCTCGATTGTCCGCCTTCTGAAGGCAAATCCGTCGGCCAAACTCAAGGACGTGTCGGAGCATGATCCCGTATCCGTGACAGCGGACGCGGATATTCATGAAATTGTGCGCAAGATGTCGGACTTCAATCTCTCCAATCTTCCCGTTGTTGACAATGAGCTCCGGATCATCGGAGTGATCACCTTTGATGACGTGCTCGAAGAGATGATTCCAACCGGCTGGCGCCGCGACCTCGGAATGACGGCGCTCGAGGACTGACCGCACCGCTCCACCGTGCCCACCGAAGCGCTCGGGAATGCCCGCGAATCGACCAGAACGAGCAGATGTGTATCGCAACTTCATTGAGGGTGATCTGGGTCCCGGTGGGTGGTAGGAGCGGAGTGAATCCGCTACCATGTGGTCGAAAGCAGTCGCACCTCGTTCGGTGAGGCGGCTCGTCGGACAAAGGCCACTGACCCCACCTGTCGAAAGACACTCCGGGTCAGACCAGTCCTCTCCGGATTAAGGGGAGGACCAAAGTGGCTGGTTGCGTTGACCTACGCCGGCGGGTGCCAAAGCTCTGACGAGAGAGGTGCGCCGGTGCGTCTGGGCATCTGTCGAGCGCAGCGGCGATTCCGGCGCCCACCGGAAGCCCTTCCTCTCAAAGATGTGACTTTGGCGGGCTCGATGGAGGAGGAGCGCTGACTAACGACTATTGGTTATCAATCCCGCTTCGCGCGCCTCGCTTTCAAAGGAGCAAATAGGGAAGTTCTCTCGCCTGTCGAGCGCGGCGCGAAGTGGGTGGTCGGCGCCGTGTAAGAACGAGGGGAGGTGAACTGGTCGTGTCAAGACTGAGAGACCGGCAGGTCGGGCGGAGCAAGGTCTCATATTCGGAGACTGATATACGTGGTGCCTTCGGCACGATACGAGATGCGGATGCCAGCTCCTCGCGTTCATTCAAGAAGACGCTCTTCACGTTGCTTGCCGTCGTTGGTCCCGGCATCATTGTCATGGTCGGAGACAACGACGCCGGTGGCGTGTCAACTTACGCGCAGGCGGGCCAGAACTACGGGCTGAGCCTCCTTTGGACGCTCCCCCTGATCATTCCGGTACTCATCGTCAACCAGGAGATGGTGGTCCGTCTCGGCGCGGTCACCGGCGTCGGCTATGCCAGGCTGATCTCGGAGCGCTTCGGACGTCTCTGGGGCCGGATCTCAGTTATCGGGTTGTTTCTCCTGAACTTCCTCACCGTCGCGACCGAATTTGCCGGCGTCACGCTCTCGTTGGGGTATTTCAACGTCAGCAAGTATCTCTGTGTCCCGATCGCCGCAGTGCTTCTCGTGGCCATCACTGCCTCGGGGAGTTTTCGACGCTGGGAACGTTTCATGTTCGTTTTCGTATTCGCGAATTTCCTTGTTATTCCCCTCGTCATCTTTGCGCATCCGCATGCCGGTCCGATACTCCATGGATTTGTCACGCCGAAAATTGCCGGCGGCGTGAATTCAACGGCGGTGCTCTTTGTGATCGGGGTCGTTGGAACAACCGTGGCTCCGTGGCAGCTCTTCTTTCAGCAGTCCAATATCGTCGACAAGAAACTCACGCCGAGATGGATCAACTATGAGCGTGTTGACACGATTCTTGGCTCCGGGGTGACCGTGCTTGCCGCGACATTGATCATTGCCACGACAGCTTTCGCATTCTCGACCCATGCCAATCTCTTCGGGCATTTCGTGAACGGGCTGGCGGTGGCGCAGGGTCTCGACCATACGCTTGGCAACAGCGCCGGCGCGCTCTTCGCGGTGGTGCTCTTGAACGCTTCGATGGTCGGTGCTGCCTCAGTCACCCTGACGACCGCGTACGCGTTTGGAGACATCAAGGGCGCGAGGTCCTCTCTTGACCGGAGTTTCTCCGATGCCCGCCAGTTCTATTTCAGCTTTGCGATTCTTGTCACCCTCGCTGCCGGGATCGTCCTCATTCCGCATGCTCCGCTCGGCCTGTTTGTGCTTGCGGTACAGGCGTTCGCGGGAATCCTGCTCCCTACGACGATGATCTTTGCGCTCTTGCTCTGCAATGACCGCGAGGTGCTCGGACCTTGGGTGAACCGGCCGTGGCTCAATGTGGTCGCCGGACTTGTCATCACGATCCTGCTCGGAATGTCTGCAATTTTGATGATCACGACGGTGTTCTCGAACGTGTCATCCGGTGTGCTACTGGTGATTCTCGTCGTGGCGTCGGTGGCGGGAATCGTGGCGGGAATCCTGCTGGCTCGAAGCTCGATCAAAGACGAACGTCGGAATCCGCAGGTGCGCGCACGTTCGGAGCGGGAGCGTTGGCAGATGCCTGCCGCTGCGCTATTGAGGCCCGCGCTTCTCTCGCCTGGGCGGCGATCGGTGCTTATCGGCCTCTTCGCCTATCTCGTGATCGGCGTCGGGCTCTTGCTGACCAAATCAATCGAACTCGGACTTGGACATCATTGAGAGAAATCGCAGAACCGCCGCGCGAGGTCGACACGATTGAGACTTCGTTGCACGGGGCCGCTAGCTGATGGTGAAAGGCTCGTTCAGAAGACGTCGTGCAAGTCTGACGTTGATTGCAAGCCGCTCGAGGACCTGCTCTACGAGCCGTCGCTCTGCGTCGTAGGTGTTCTCGAGACAGAACTCCTCGACCTCGCGCGCGAGCATTGGTCGTCCCTGTTCGTCGACCTGCGCGAGCGCGCTCGCTCCCTCGAGCATCCGCGTGATGGAATTATCGGGAAATCGTTTGCGGATCTCCGCGAAATTGCCGGTGATGAAGTTCCAGGTCTCGCGATTGATGTGCCGATTTCGGAGCATCGGTCGCAGAAGGTATGGCGCATCTTGAGACCGAATCTCCGTCAGACAGAGCTCATGAATCCGGCTCGCGAGACGGATGTCACCGAGTCTGGCGAACGCACCGAGGTGGCGCTTTTGGTCATTGGGGTTCTGTGGATTGCGGTACCGATCGAGGATCTGGTCAAAGACCATGTCGTCTGCCTGGGTCGCGACGACGCCAAGAACCGCACCCGCGAGATTTGCGTCAATTGAACCGCGGTGAAGGTGGTCTTGGTCGAAGAGTTCCCGGCAGCGCTTGATGACCGTCTCGTCCCGGCCCATTGTACCAAGCGCGGAGACGAGCGATGACCGGAGTATGGGGGTCTGCTCGTCGTCATTCCCTGAGGGCTCCCAGCCATTCCTCTCGAGTTGCGGACCGAGCAGGTCTCTCGTGAGAGCCGCGAGCTCATCGAATTTCGAAGGTGGTACCAGAACGCTGAGTGTTTCGAGCGCTCCGATTATGACCGACCAGACGAACGCATCGCGTTCATTGCGAAGTCCAGCTGCGAGTTCCGCGAGTCGAACGAGCTCCAACCGCCCGGCGACGATGAGGGCCCATGTATCGTCCGCGAGGTTGTACCTCTCGATGTCGCGAAGCTGATCGATGTTGGCGAGCAGGTCCGCGTAGCTTGCATGGTCGTAGCGCACCCGAAAGAATCCGGTGCCACCGGCGTTGACGAGGAGTGGCCCGTCCGTAACGGCGATTCCGAGCGCGTCGGAGGAGAGGAGGACCTTCGTACTCCGGTCGCGATCTTGAAGCGGTGCGGTGATGACCGGAATCAGCCAGTTGTTACCGATTGCGGAATCCCCGCGCGGCGCGACGGGCAGATATGCGAATGGCTCCTGCGACAGCTCGATCTGCGCCGTTGGGCTCGTGGGCCCCGGACGCACATCGATCGAAGGGAATCCGCCCTGGAGGATCCACGAATTCATGATCTCGCGGACCGGAGTGCCCTCGGATTCGTGTTCAATGGCGTCCCAAAGGTCCTCGGACTCCGTATTCGCGTAGATGTGGGTCTTCAGGTACCGACGCACGCCATCCCGGAACTGATTGGGCTGAAGATACTGCTCGATCATCCAGAGGACGCTCGCACCCTTTTCATAGGTCAACACATCGAACATCGCCGACGCCTCGTCGGGGTGATGCACCGGGAATTCGATTGGGCGCGTCGCGTGCAGGGCATCGATATGGAACGCGGCGGATTTTGAACGACTGAACGAGACGAATGTATTCCACTCCGGATGCAGGTCATCCTGGCAGAGATGCGACATGAACGTCGCGAACGCCTCGTTGAGCCAGATGCCGTTCCACCACTGCATGGTGACGAGGTCGCCGAACCACATGTGTGCGATCTCGTGTTCAACAACCTCCACGAGGAGCTCAATCTCGCTTCGCGACGCATTGTCAGGATCCGCCAACAGGATTGCCTCGCGGAACGTCACGCACCCGAGATTCTCCATTGCCCCGGACGCGAAGTCCGGAAGCGCGATGAGATCGAGTTTCGTCCCCGGATACGGGATATCGAAATAATCCGCGAAGAAGCGCAGCGAGTGCGCGCCAGATTCGAGGGCGTGGCCGGCGAGATGGAGCTTGCCTGGCACGGTAAAGACGCGCAGCGCGACTCCATCGACATCTATCGGTTCCGTGGATTCGAGCCTGCCCACGACAAATGCAACAAGGTAGGTCGACATCGGTATCGTCTCCGCGAAGTGGACACGCCGCCTTCCATCTTCAAGATCAGTACTGGATAGCTCCTCGCCATTTGAAATTGCCGCCATCGCGCCCGGAACATCGAGGGTGATGTCAAATATTGCCTTGCGGTCGGGCTCGTCAAAACAGGGAAACGCCTTTCGCGCATCGGTCTGTTCAAATTGTGTCGTAGCAATGGTCTGGGAAACTCCGTCATCGTCGATGAAGGTGCTCTTGTAGAACCCGCAGAGCTTGTCATTGAGCACACCGCGAAAGGCGCACGAAAGTGTGTAGACACCGGGAGCGAGATCGCTGGGAAATCCAAAGGTGACCCGCTCGTGCTCCGCGTCGAAGACAATTTCGGCACAGGGAACTTCTTCTGCTTCTCCTGCCGCGATATTCCATCCAGGTCTGATCTTCGCGTCCTCGACGATGAGATCGCACGCGTTCAACGTGATGGATCGGGTGTGCTCGATTACCTCGACTTCAATTGACTCAGCACCATCGAACGTCGATTGTTCGAGATCGGGAGCAAGTCGGAGGATGTACCGAACGGGCTTTACGGTGCGAGGAAGTCGATAGTCGTCAATCTCTCCGAGTTCTGGCATGGGACAACGATAGTGAACTATTTTCCCGACCCGGACAGGAAATGCTCCCGTCTCCCGCCGTAGTTTCCTTGTGTTTCCTTGGAAAACCCTGATCTCGCACTAACGTGTCCGTTCGTGCCTACGCGAATGAACAACATCTCCCAACTTGCCAGAAGCCGGAAATTCGACGTCATCTGCGTCGGTACCGCCTTGATCGATCACCTCTCCTTCGCAGATCTCTCAACGGTTGCGGAGCTTGGACTCTCCGCAGGAACGATGAATCTGATCGACGATGCGACGGCGACGCTTGCACGAGCGACGCTCGGCGCGGCAGAGCTCGTGTCGGGCGGGACGGTAGCCAATACCGCCGCGGGGATCGCCTCGTTCACGGGTCGTCCTGCGTTCGTTGGAGCGGTCGCCCGAGATGAGTTCGGCGCGCGTTACGCGCACGACCTCCGATCGGCAGGGGTGCATCCAATGTTGACGGAGATCGCCGACGGTGACGGACAAGCGGCTACGGGCGCATGTTACGTCATGGTGACTCCGGACCAGGAACGCACCATGGCGACACATCTCGGTGTCTCCGGACAGCTTCGCGTCGAACATCTCGATGAGGATCTCCTTGGTGAGTGCGCGGTGTGCTACTTCGACGGGTACCTCTTTGATTTCCCCGGTGCGGAGGGAATCGTCCAGTCGCTCGTCGCCTCGGCGAAGGCTCACGGAACCGCCCTCGCGCTTGGATTGGCCGATCCATTCGTGGTGGATCGCCACCGGGAGGCGCTCGTCGCTCTTCTTCCGGAGGTCAGCCTGCTCTTTTCGAACCATGACGAGATCCTCAGCCTCGGTGAATGCGATGACATCTACAAGGCAGCCGAGCGATTTCGTCACCCGGATCTGACGGTCGTCGTCACGAGGTCAGAGCTCGGCGCCGTCGTTGTTTGGGAGGAGGGGATGGTTCAGATTGACGCGATTGCCGTCGACAACGTCGTCGATGTCACTGGCGCCGGGGATCTTTTTGCCGCAGGAATGCTCTATGGGTGCGTGCGAGAGGCCGACTATCGCATTGGTGCGGAACTCGGCGCGCTCGCTGCATCGGAGGTGATCTCCCATCTTGGCGCGCGCCCAAAAAGATCGTTGCTCGAGCTCGCGAGAGACGCGGGAATCCTCACGTGAGCGGCTGATCGAGCCCGAGGGAATGATGGCGCCCAAATTCGCAATCCGGTTCGACGTCGCGTGCGAGCAGCACTGAGGGAGCCACGGTGAATCGGAAGAGGTTGGAAGACAGTTGAGCGACAGCTCCAGTCGCGGATGCGCGAAAACCGATTGCGGAGCGGATTAACCCCGGCCGCAGTTCGGCTTCTTGCCGTGATTGGCCTTCTTCTTCTTGCTGAGCTTTCGTTTCGAGGTTCTCTTTGACATGGAGGTCAAAGTGTAGCCGAGATGCCAAGAGTCGACGAAATCGCGTGTCTTGCCCGAGGTAGACACCTCCGTCCGACCGAGTCACCGTGTGGCCGTTTGTCGGTACCATGTTGTCGAGGGAGGAGTGCAATGGCGTGGCTTCTCAAAGATGGCGAGGTGCTCGCGAGTTGTGATGACACGCCCGCGGCCCCACTCTCGCGGATCCCGGTTGGCTCTCCCGTCGGTGCCCAGCTCATACGGGCGAGAAGGCTCCATTTTGCCGGCGCGAAAGGTGCCGACGTTGCATCGCTCGATACCGATCGAATTGTTCGCGATCTCGGCTCTTTCGGCCCGTGGCGACCGATTGTCACCAAGCGCTCCGGTGCGATGATCGTCGTCGCCGATCGTGGAGCGTTCGTGCGCTGGGGTCTCGCCGCCGGAGATCAACTCGAGTTTCGATGACCGATTGGGAGCCTGATCGGTCCGAGGATCCATTGAGGAGTGAGACCGCGGAGCGAGAGTTCGAACCGTCTGGTCCTGCAGGCTCCCTTGTGCTCGTCGCGACACCGATCGGAAACCTCGGCGACATCAGCCGCCGTGCGATCGAGATTCTCAGCCGCGCCGATGTCGTTTGCTGCGAGGACACGCGGCACACCGGCACGTTGCTGAAATTGCTGGGAATTGTGCCAAAGCGCCTCATCTCTTTGCACGAGCACAACGAGGTGGGGCGCTCGGCGGAGATTGTTGACCGGATTGCCCGTGGCGAGCTGGTCGCGCTCGTCAGTGACGCCGGCACCCCGGTGATCTCCGATCCTGGAGAGCGCCTCGTCGCGAGCGTTGTCGCGGCCGGCCTCGTCGTCTCCACCATCCCGGGTCCCTCGGCGGCCATCGCCGCCTTGAGCATCTCCGGACTTCCCGCGGAGCGGTTCGCCTTCCTCGGATTCTTACCCCGTAAAGGACGAGGTCGAGAGGTACTCCTCGAAGCCGTGGCGAACTCACAGATGACGAGCATCCTCTATGAGTCGCCGCTGCGAGTTCCCGAGACGTTGGAGGCGCTGCGAACGTCCTGTGGCCCCGATCGCTCCGTTGCGGTCGTCCGGGAGCTGACAAAGCTTCATGAGGAGGTGTGGCGCGGAACGCTCGCGGAGGCCGTTGCCCGTGTCGGCGTTGAACGTCGTGGTGAACACGTCATCGTCGTGAGTCCAGCCGCGTCTTCGCCTCAGCGTCCCAATGTCGACCTCGCGGAGAGGCTCGGTCGTCTCGTCGCCGCGGGCCTGAGTCGTCGCGACGCGGCAAGCGCGCTCGAGATCTTGCTCGAGGTCCCGCATCGCGTTGCCTATCAAGCGGCACTTGGCGTCGAGTCATCCGTGAAATAGCCCGTTGCCGTAAAAGGCACGCCCGCAGTGTCGGTACGCTACGAACGTGCCAGATTCCTTCTTCCAGACCACGCCGATCTACTACGTCAACGACCGTCCTCATCTTGGCACCGCGTATTCGACGGTCATGGCTGATGCCTTTGCCCGTTGGCACCGCAGTATCGGCGAGGAGGTCTTCTTCCTCACGGGAACCGATGAGCACGGATTGAAGATCGTTCGCGTCGCCGAGGAGCGAGACAAATCACCAAAGGAATGGGTTGATGAGGCGAGCGCATGGTTCGGAGAGGCATGGCGGGTGCTTGAGATCACCAATGACGATTTCCTCCGGACGACTGATGAGCGTCACATCGCGACGGTGCAGCGCTTCATGCAGGCGATCTACGACAATGGTTACATCTATCTCGGAGAGTACGCGGGTTGGTATTGCGTCTCGTGTGAGGCGTATTACTCCGACGCGGAGCTCCTCGATGGTCAGCTTTGTCCCGTACATGAACGAGCAGTGGAATGGCTCGTCGAGGAGAACTACTTCTTCGCACTCTCGCGCTTCAGTGACCAACTCCTTGATTGGTACGGGGCCAATCCCGGAGTGGTCTTTCCTGAGACGCGCAGGAACGAGGCGCTCGGAATCATCAAACAGGGTCTCGAGGACATCTCCGTCACGCGCACCTCGTTCGACTGGGGCATCCCGGTTCCATGGGACTCCCGGCATGTGGTCTACGTCTGGTACGACGCCCTGATCAATTACGTCACCGCCGCAGGATACGGCGTGGACGACGAACGCTTTTCAAGATTGTGGCCAACGGTGCACCACCTCGTTGGCAAAGACATCCTTCGGTTCCACGCCGTCTGGTGGCCAGCGATGTGCATGGCTGCGGGGATCGATCCACCGTCACAGATCGTTGCGCACGGTTGGCTCTTGACCGGCGGGGAGAAGATGTCGAAGTCTCGTGCCAACCAGATCGATCCAGTCGTCCTCGCAGGAGACGTCGGTGTGGAGCCGCTTCGCTACCATCTCTTGCGCGACGTGATCCTCGGCAATGACGGCGACTTCACCTATGAGGGCCTCATCGCGCGGTACAACACCGACCTCGCGAACAACCTCGGCAACCTCTTGCAGCGCGTCACGACGGTCGTCAATTCAAAGTGCGGTGGTGTTGGACCGCTGCCGAGTGACGCCTCCGCGACCTCCCTTGCCCAGATTGCGGACGAGGTGGTCAGCGACGTTCGCGCCGCCTGGGAACGGTTTGCTCCCCATGAGGCCTTCGAGGCGACATGGCGACTTGTGCACGAGGCAAACTTCGCGCTCGAACAGGCCGAGCCGTGGAAGATGGAGCCGGGTCCGGCCGTCGAGGCAGTACTCGGCGACGCACTCGAGGTTCTGCGGATCGTCGCGATCCTCGCCTCGCCGGCGCTCCCCGAGACCTGCACGGAGATCTTTTTCCGGATTGGCCTTGAGGGCCGACCCGATGCGCCGGGCCGCGCGCATCTCGGTGCCGGGGAGCTGGGCTGGGGTCATTACCGTCCGAGCGGTCCAGTGATCAAGGGATCGCCGCTCTTCCCGCGTCGCCGCCTAGATGAGAGCGACAGCTGAGTTGGCGGATCCTCTCAACCAGGACGTACCCGGGGAAGGCGACCGTGGCGGTTGGACCGACAGCCACTGCCATCTGCACGATCTTGATGGGGTTCCCGCCCTGCTCGGGCGAGCGCTCGACGCAGACGTGCGGCGTCTGATCTGCATCGGGACCAATGAGGAGTCCTCACGCAAGGCGATCGACCTCGCACTTCGATCGCGTGGCGACAGCCTTTCGCCGAAGTTGTGGGCGACGGTTGGCCAGCACCCCCACGATGCCGCGAGTGACAGCGGCTGGCTTGAGACGTTCCTCGAGCAATACGGAGCGTCCGTCGCTCCGGGATCCAAGGCGCCCGGATCGATCGTTGCGATCGGCGAATGTGGTCTGGACTTCCATTACAACTACTCACCGGAGCACGCGCAGGTCGAGGCATTTGCATTGCAGATCTCCCTCGCGCTCCGTCACGACCTTGCGCTCGTCGTACACACCCGAGACGCGTGGGACAGGACCTTTTCGATTCTCGCGAAAGAGCCGAGACCCGATCGCGTGGTGATCCACTGCTTTACCGGCGGACCCGACGAGGCGCGGAGGTGTCTCGACCTTGGCGCGTATCTCTCGTTTTCGGGAATTGTGACCTTCAAGAACGCCGAAGACATCCGACTCGCCGTCGATCTCTGTCCGATTGACCGACTGCTGGTCGAGACCGACGCCCCGTATCTTGCGCCCGTACCCCATCGCGGCGCGCCAAATGAGCCGGCCTTTGCCTCGCTTGTCGGTGAGGCGATCGCACAGCGAAAGGGGATTGACGTCAAAGAGTTCGCGCATCGGACATCCCAAAACGCGTCTGACGTCTTCAGCCTCGGCGATGGCTGACCGCTACCGGCTCGGAAGGGCTGAGCTTCGACGTCTGCTCGATGAGCATGGCATATCGCCCTCGCGCGCCCTCGGACAGAATTTTGTCGCGGATCCCAACACCGTCGAACGGATTGCGCGGCTCGCGGGCGTCGGGATCGGGGATCACGTCATTGAGATCGGTGCCGGTCTTGGATCGTTGACCCTCGCGCTCGCCGCAACACGGGCCGATGTCATCGCCGTGGAGGTCGATCGATATCTGATACCCGTCCTTGAATCGCTGGTCCCGGCGAATGTGACCGTCGTGCATGCCGACGCGTTGATACTTGATTTCTCCGAGCTGCTTGATGCACAGACGCACTACACCCTTGTCGCCAATCTTCCCTACAACGTCGCGACTCCACTCGTCATGACGCTGCTGGAGCACGTTCCGATGATCACCAGAATGATCGTGATGGTCCAGCGTGAGGTGGCAGAGCGGCTCGCAGCCGTTCCTGGATCGCGGGCGTTTGCCGGCGTGACCGCGCGGCGCTCGTATTTTGCGCAGGCAAAGATCGTGGGACAGGTGTCGGCTGAGGTTTTCATTCCCAAGCCCAGGGTTGCCTCCTCGCTCATCGAGATCGTCCGACTCAACGAACCCGCGGTCGACCCCGAGGTAGCGCCCTACGAGGATATTGCTGCGTTGATCAGGGCGGGGTTCAGCTCGCGCCGCAAGATGTTGCGTTCCGCGCTCGGCGCAATGGTCAGCGAGGGTGATTTCGCCGCTGCAGGGAT
The DNA here is from genome assembly GCA_027459565.1 of Acidimicrobiaceae bacterium. Classification (GTDB taxonomy): domain Bacteria; phylum Actinomycetota; class Acidimicrobiia; order Acidimicrobiales; family Bog-793; genus CAIVND01. The sequence continues at coordinate 13,545 of DAIDIA010000080.1, forward strand.
CTCGCCGACTGCGCGTGCCGAGACCATCGACATCGCAGGATGGGGCAAGCTAGCGGGATGGAAGAGATCGCAGTCGAACGCGCAAACGCGAAATTAACCCGAACGCTCAGGGTCACCGGAGTACGTGACGACGGCTACCACCTGATCGAGGCGGAGATGGTGACGCTCGATTTCGCCGACCGGCTCGAATTCGCGCCCGGGTCCGGGCTCGAGATCCTCGACCGGGTCAACTGGTTGGAGAACGGCTCGACGGGTCCACTCGGCTTCGCAGTGCCGAGCGATGGATCAAACCTCGTTGCGCGCGCGCTTTCCATGATCGGGATGGAGTTTGCGGTTAAAATTGAAAAGGTGATCCCGTCCGGTGCAGGTCTCGGCGGAGGTTCCGCCGATGCGGCAGCGGTCTTTCGTCACTTCGGATTCGATGACACAGAGAGGGCGGCAACACTCGGTGCCGACGTTCCGTTTTGCATATCCGGAGGACGCGCCCGAGTGACCGGGATCGGTGAGACTCTGGAGCTGCTGCCCTATCGGGAGCAATCCTTCGTCATCGTCACCCCACCCTTTGGAATTGCCACTGCGGAGGTCTATCGCGCCTATGACACGCTCGGCAAGGGTGCTCGAGGATCGGGGGAGAACGATCTTGAGGAGGCCGCGCTGTTCGTGGAGCCGCGACTTTCGTACTGGCGGGATCTGCTCGGGGAATCGACAGAGAGGCAGCCGGTGCTTGCCGGAAGTGGCTCATCGCTCTTTGTTGAGTGCACGCACGAGGAGCGGGACGATCTGGCGGCGATGGTGCGCGCGCGCGTGATTGAGCGCAAGGAGCGGGCTTTGGTGACTCCGGCGAAGACGGTGCGATCCGCGGGCGATTGAACCGGGTATCGATACCGACCCCTGGCGTCAAGCAGTGGCTACTTGGCTCTGCGCTGCCAGCGAGTGCGCTTGAGCATCTTCTTGTGCTTCTTCTTCCGCATGCGCTTACGTCGTTTTTTGATTAGTGATCCCATGGCTCGGACGAGGCTAGTGGAAAACCAGAGACCTCGCTGAGCTTGGTGCACCGGCTCGCGGATCTCTGCCAGGACAAGCGCGCGCCGGCACGCCATTCGAACGGAGCGTTAGGGTATCTCAGAACGTTTGCGGCGAATTTGCGGGACTTTTCTACCGAGGAAGCGGAGCGGCCTGTGATCGAGGTGCGGGGTCTCACCAAGCGCTATGGCGACAAGGTCGCCGTCGATGATCTGTCGTTCAGTGTCAAGCCCGGTGTCGTAACGGGTTTTCTCGGGCCAAACGGATCCGGAAAGTCAACGACAATGCGCGTGATCATGGGTCTTGACCGTCCCAATACCGGGACCGCGACGATCAATGGCCGTTCCTATCACGATCTCGACTGGCCGCTTCGCGAGGTTGGAGCACTCCTCGAGGCCCGTGCGATCCATCCTGGTCGCTCTGCCAGGGCTCATCTGTGGATGCTGGCGCAGACCAATCAGATCGCGCGTTCGCGAGTCGACGAGGTGCTGGACATCGTCGGCCTCTCCGAGGTAGCCGGACAACCGGCAGGCAAGTTCTCTCTGGGTATGGGCCAGCGTCTGGGCATCGCAGCCTCTTTGCTCGGAGATCCGGGGGTCTTGCTCTATGACGAACCGGTGAATGGACTTGATGCGGAGGGCATCCGGTGGGTGCGCAACCTACTGACCGGCCTCGCGCGTCAGGGACGAACTCTCTTCGTGTCAAGCCATCTCATGAGTGAGATGGCCCAGATGGCCGACGACGTGGTGGTGATTGGTCGTGGTCGGCTGATCACGGAGGCACCAATGGACGGACTGCTCGAAAGCAGCCAGCAGAGCTTCGTGCGTGTGCGTTCGCCGAAGATCGATGCATTGGTGCCAATTCTCGAAGCAAGGGGAGCGCGCACCTCGCGCGCGCCGGACGGCTCTGTCAACGTCTCGGGAATGAGCGAGGCAACCGTCGGAGACCTCGCGTTTGAGGCGGGTGTCGCACTGCACGAGCTCGCGCCGAACAACGCCTCGCTCGAAGAGGTTTTCATGGAACTCACCGAGGAGAGCGTCGAATACCACGGCGCAGGAGGGGAGTCCCGATGAGCACCGAGACGGAGGTTGAGCGCGACATACGCGCGCCCCGCGAAGGGCACTACACGCTCCGCGGCGTCATCGCATCCGAGGTCACCAAGCTGCGCACGGAGCGTTCGACGATGTGGAGCTTTGGCGTACTCATTGTGCTCGCCGTCGGACTCAGCGCACTTGCATCGTCACTCACAACCTCGCACTGGAGCCAGGTGGGATTCGCGGAGCGCGCGACCTTTGATCCAATTCGCGAAAGCCTCATCGGAGTCTTTTTCGGGCAGTTCGCGATCGGCGTCCTCGGGGTTCTCGTGATCAGCGCGGAGTACACCACGGGTACTATCCGCGCCTCGCTGGCTGCAGTTCCGAGGCGATCCCGTCTCTTGATCGCGAAGATCATCGTCTTCGGTTCGGCGACGCTGGTTGTCGGAGAGGTCGTTGCCTTAGTCTCGTTCTTCATCGGACAGGCACTTCTTCAGTCGCCCGTTCCCCACGCGACGCTCTCGTCGCCGGACGCTCTTCGGGCGGTGGTCGGGGACGGTCTGTATCTCTGCCTTCTCGGCCTCATCGCGCTGGGCCTTGGAAGTATCATCCGCCACACCGCGGCAGCCGTCAGCGCGTATGTCTCACTGCTTCTCGTTCTTCCGATCATCATCGCGCTCTTGCCCTCGGTGGTTTCGAACGATCTGTCGCGGTTTCTGCCGGCCTCGATCGGTCACTCGATCGTCTCGCGGATTGCGAATCCTCACGACTTTTCGCCCGCGGTTGGGCTGGTGGTCTTGGCTATCTACGCGGTCGTCGCGCTCGGTGTTGCGGGATATCTGCTGGTGCGCCGCGACGCATAGTCGAGTGGAGGCGGTGATATCTCGCTCGCGGCCTATCATTGGTCTCGGAAGAGCCACCTCGCCGGAACCGATGCCAGCGGAGAGGTCGTACAATCCGGGGTAGTTCAATTGGCGGAACGCCGGACTTTGAATCCGGAGGCTGGAGGTTCGAGCCCTCCCCCCGGAGCTTCGTGCTCCTGAACGTGCCGTGCGACCGAATCTCGCCGATCCGCGCCAATCCCTTGTGACGCTTCGTGCGCGATGCGAGCGAACGCGCCGGACCGGGGTCTGGTCCGTGGACCTCCTCGAGTCCTTGTGCGCGAGAATGGCCCCATGAGTGAAGACGTCTTTGGTTTCCGTTACGGGCTCTTGCGTCCGTTGCTCGTACTTCTCGGGCTGGGCCCAAAGTACTCACGGGTGGTCTTTAATGAACGCTTGCTCGAGGTGCGGTTCGGGTACGGGTTCCGCGCGGAGATTCCGTTCAGCGCGATCTACAACGCAAAACCCGAACCGGGAATGATCAGTGGGATCGGCGTGCATGGTTGGCGGGGGAGCTGGCTGGTCAACGGGTCGGCGTGGGGTCTTGTGGGGTTTGACCTCGACCAGCGGGTCGAAGCTCGCGTGCTCGGATTTCCCATTCGGCTTCTGCACCTTCGAATGAGCCTCGAAAAGCCCGGGAATTTTCTTGCCCGCCTCTCCCAGGAGGTGCGCCTCAGTCCTCGCGGCTAGTGACGCTTGTCGCGCCCGTCGTCTCTGAGCGTTCCGAGGTAGTCGTTGTAGCTCTGGCGAGCCTCCTCTTGTGCAATGTCGCGGAGCGTAGCGCGCCGCGCGCGTGCCGCTGCCCATCTCACAAAGGGCCGCGGAAGATGGCCCCGTGGAGTTCTGCCGGAGACGCCGAGCTCATCAAGGAGGAGCCGTCTCCACAGTACGAATGCGTACACAATGAAGAGCGGCCATTCGATTGCGTAGGCCCACGAGAGCTCGTTGCCTCCAAGGGCGCGCCGGAACTGCCAGTTGGCAAGAAGACCGAAGGCAACGACGCAAACGACCAATGCAAGGTGCAGGCGCAGAATCCGCCAGGTGAGGAGTCGCGAACGCGCCATTTCCTCACCCTAGTGATCCGGGCCGGGTTCGAGACGAGCGCGCCCCTGGAATCCCGGTTGGGACCTAGACTTCGCCGGTGGGTACAAACGATGAAATGGCCCCATCGCGAAGCGGAGTTGAGGGCATGCTCGACATGCTTCGCTCCGAGGGGAACCGCGTCACGACCTCACGCAGGCTGTTGATCGGCTGCCTGTTCGAGGCGAAGGGGCATCTGACGGCGGAGGAGATTGCCGAGGACCTGCAACGCAGAGCCCCCGACATCCACCTCTCTACGATCTATCGAAATCTCGATGAACTCGAGCGACTCGGCGTCGTGTCGCACTCGCACCTCGGCCACGGACCGGCGACATACCATCTCTCGACGAAGGTTCACGGACACCTCGTCTGTGAGGAGTGCGGAGTGACCATCGAGGCACCTGATGAGATCTTCGCCGAGCTCGCCAAGATTGTGTTGAAGGAACACGATTTCATCATCGACCCTCATCACTTTGCCGTTCTTGGCCGGTGCGGAACCTGCCAGCAAAGGGCGGTGGATCAAGAACGATCTGGTGAAGCGGAGCGTGCCTCGCGCACGTAGTCGGTCAGGTGTTCTTCACCGCGGCGACGAGCTGGGTGAGCGAGTCCTTCGCATCCCCAAAGAGCAAAGTCGTCGCGTCTTGATACATCAGCTCGTTTTCGATGCCAGCGAAACCCGGTCGCATGGATCGCTTGAGGAAGATCACGTTCTTTGCCTCATCGACATTGAGGATCGGCATTCCATAGATTGGACTACCCGGTGATGATTTTGCCGCCGGATTGACGACATCATTTGCACCGATGACCAGAGCCACATCGGTCGTCGGAAATGCCGCATTTGCCTGCTCCATCTCAAGAAGCTGGTCATAGGGGACATTCGCCTCCGCGAGTAGGACATTCATGTGTCCGGGCATGCGTCCTGCTACGGGGTGAATCGCGTAGAAGACCTCGACGCCTCGCGCCTCGAGAAGATCGGCGAGTTCGCGCACAACGTGCTGCGCCTGGGCGACAGCGAGTCCATATCCGGGAACGATCGCGACCTTTCTCGAATAGGCGAGCAGGATCGCGACGTCTTCGGCGCTCGCACTCTTGACGGTCCTTCCCTCGACTCCGGACTCCTCGGTTGCGACAACCACGGATCCAAAGGCCGAGAAGAGGATGTTCGCGAGCGACCGACCCATTGCCTGGCTCATCATCCTCGTCAGTAGCGTTCCCGAGGCACCGACCAGAGTGCCCGCGACGACGAGCAGCACAGAGTGCAAAACGAATCCACTTGCCGCGACCGCGAGACCGGTGAACGAGTTGAGCAGGGAGATCAGGACGGGAACGTCGGCACCACCGATCGGAAGCACGAACGCCGCTCCGAATACCAGCGAGAGCACGGCGACACCGACGATGACACCCGTGTGGGGAGCGACGCACACCCAGGCACCGCCGGCGATGATCGCCGCGAAGACCGTGCCGTTGATGACCTTCTGTCCCGGATAGGTGATCGGCCTTCCGGTCATCAGCTCCTGGAGTTTGGCGAACGCGATGATCGACCCCGAGAAGCTCACCGAACCCACGATGACGCCAAAGAGCACCTCGATGATCTGGTACACCGCGAGCTGCTGCGGGTGCGACTGCAAGAAGTCGCTCATCGCGACGAGCGCGGCTGCGCCTCCACCAACACCGTTGAAACCGGCCACCATCTGCGGCACTGCGGTCATCTTGACATAGCGCGCGATCGGCACTCCGATCGCTGTCCCGATGGCCATCGCGATCAAGATGATCGCGAATCGGTGAAGACCAGGGGTTGCGAAATTGAATCCGATGGCGACCGCCATGCCGAACGCGCCGATGATGTTGCCCCGGCGAGCTCCTTTGGGATTCGAAAGCCCCTTGAGGGCGAGGATGAAGCAGATCGCCGCGAAGAGGTCGACGATGCGGAGCACCGTTTCGGTTTTCATGGGCGGTCACCCGCGTCGCTGGATGGTTTCTTTGGTTCAGGTTTCTGCTTGAACATCTCCAGCATCCGGTCGGTGACAACGAAACCGCCGACGACGTTGATCGTCGCGAAGATGACGGCGACGATTCCGAGCACAAGCTGTGTTGTCCCATGGGCATCACCGAGCACGATCATCGAACCGACGAGGATTACGCCGTGAATGGCGTTCGTGCCAGACATCAGCGGTGTGTGCAGAACGCTCGGGACCTTCGAAATCACTTCGATACCGACAAAGACCGAGAGTGCGAAGACGGTAATGAGATTGATGATGTCAGACCCGCTCATGACCTCATCTCCTTCAAGAGATTCGCGGTTGGTTCGTGTCGGATCTCTCCAGCATTGGTGACGCAGCTCCCCGCAATGATCTCGTCCTCAAAATTGAGCGACAGCTGGCCGTCCTCTGAGAGCAGGCCGACGAACTCCGCGATGTTCCTTGCATAGAGGAAACTCGCATGTGTCGGCATTGAACTCGGCAGATTCCTGACGCCGTGGATGATTACGCCTCCGTGGATGACCTCTTCTCCAGGCTTGGAGAGTTCGCAGTTGCCTCCAGACTCTGCGGCGAGGTCGACAATCACGCTGCCTGGGGCCATTGCCTCGACCATCTCCGCGGTGACCAGTCGAGGAGCGGTCCGTCCGGGAATCGCTGCAGTCGTGATGACGACATCTGCCATCGCGACCTCGCGTGCGATCATCTCGCGCTGGCGGTTGAGGAAATTCTCGCTCTGCTCTCGGGCGTAACCGCCGGTGCCCTCCTGAGTCTCGAGAGCGAGTTCGACGAAGGTCGCCCCAAGGCTCTGGACCTCATCTTTCGAGCTCGCCCGGACGTCGTTCGCGCGGACCACCGCTCCGAGCCGACGAGCCGTCGCGATCGCCTGAAGTCCGGCGACGCCAGCCCCGAGAACGAGGACCTTTGCCGGGGGGATCGTTCCCGCGGCGGTCATGAACATCGGCAGGAACTTTCCCAGTCGGCTCGCACCGATCAATGCCGCCCGATATCCCGAGACGGTCGCTTGGGAGGAGAGTGCATCCATTGACTGCGCTCGCGAGATGCGCGGAAGGAGATCAAGACTGAACGCGGTGATCTCTCGCTCGCGGAGAAATTCGACAATCTCGAGGTTCGTTCCCGGCTGCAACAGTCCGACCACCACAGATCCCGCGCGCATCTCCGCGAGCAATTCTCCTGGCGGAGCACTGACGCAACAGAGCACCTCAGCGCTGCGAAGCAGTTCGGTCACATCATCTGAAACGTCGATCTCGCGCGCGCGATACGCGGCGTCCGGGAAATTGGCCTCCGCGCCAACACCACTCTCGACCGAGATGTGATGGCCCTTCTTGATAAGCCGATCGGCGACTTCGGGCACCATCGCACTTCGTCGCTCAAAGGGCGCGCGTTCTTTCAGAATGGTTACCTGCATGGGATATCTGTAGTGGACATTTGCGCTGCATGCAATGGAATGGGGCAACTTTGTTTCCGGGTTTCTCCCACGGCGGAGAACTTTGCCGTCGTTGGCCCAGCAAAGGAGGCTTCGCCCTATGCTCAGGAGATGGAAAGTATCGACTCAGCCGAGCAGGAGATCGACGCGCCGAGTGCGCTCGACGGGAGTTCGTCTTTCTCCGGACGCCATCTGGAAGAGGCGCACGTACTCGAGGGCGACCTGCCCGATGATCTCGGAGATGAGGGGTCCGTGCTCGAGCGGGGTCGCCAGATGCTCGCAGAGGCGGAGGCGAAGCTTGCGGGGGTCGAGCGGGCGCTCGCCCGCCTCGACGCGGGGAACTACGGGCTCTGCGAGGTGTGCGGAAAGCCTATCGCCGCGGCAGTTCTCGCCGAGTATCCAAGTCTTGCCCGTTGCAGCGAACACGACGAGAGGGACGCCACCGCAAGCTGAATCGCGCGAAGGTGCTTTGAGAATCAGGTCGTCGCCGAGATGAGCGACAACGAGGGGCGACCGAAGACTCCCGGTCTCCCCTCGTTGCATTCAAAGCGTCGCATCCTCGCGGGGAGGATCACCGCGTGGGTTCTCTCCTGTTACTTCTTTGACTCCCAGAAGATCGTGTCGATCTTCGCGATACCCTCGAGCAGCGCGTCCGCCACAGCGACATCGTTTGTCTTCTTCGCCTCGCCGGCGGCCTTTGTCGTCTTCCAGAAGATCTCGTGAAGTTCGGGAAAGCGAGTGAGGTGCTCAGGCTTGAAGTAGTCCGTCCAGAGGACCCACAGGTGGTGCTTGACCAGTTCCGCGCGCTCCTCTTTGATGATCGTGGCACGCTCGCGGAAGAGGTGGTCGTCGGATGCGTTCGTCTTCTCCATGCAGGCTTTTACCGACTCTGCTTCGATGCGGGCCTGGGCTGGGTCATAGACGCCGCAGGGAAGGTCGCAGTGCGCGTGGACCGTGAGGGGTGTATCTGCTGCATCGATTGCAGCGAACAGGCGAGAGGTGATGGCCATGTCGGAGCTCCTTGGATAACTTTTCCTGCGTCGCGTGGCGCGCAAGCTCGCCAGGTTTGGCGATGTTTGCCATGCTAGCCCTCGCGCCAGCGGTGAATTCCGGCAAAGATTCTGACCCATGCGCTGAAGATGCAGCGACCGTGAGCTGTCTCGAGGAGAGGCGATGAACCGTTTGAGGAGGATCTTTTCGCGTGCGGCCGGTCGCATCCTGCGCGTGGAGGTCGAGGGCCGGAGTATGGTCCCGACGCTCGCTCCCGGTGAGCGCCTTCTCGTCCATCGGACGAGACATGTGCGCGTGGGGGACATCGTGGTCTTTGTCGATCCCGAGGAGGCGACACGGAGGCTCATCAAGCGCGTTACCGCCGTCACCGGCGAATCCGTACTTGTCGCGGGCGACAACCGGGACGAAAGTCGCGACAGTTCGGAATTTGGACCCGTGCCACGGAGACTGATCCTCGGCCGCGCGTGGTACCGGTATTTTCCCACGGAGAACCGCAAAAGGCTCAGACGCCACTAAGGAATACATCGGAACGACCAGGAATGCCCGAGCCGCCGGTACGCTCTCCGTCCGATGCGACGGATCGCGGTTCTCTCGATGCATACCTCACCTCTCGCGCAGCCCGGCACCGGCGATGGCGGCGGAATGAACGTCTATGTGCGCGAGCTCACCGCTGCGCTCGCCCGTTCGAACGTCTCTTGCGAGGTCTTCACGCGCGCGGACGCGCCCGGTCTCCGCGAGACTGTCGATGTCGAGCCGGGGTTTCGCGTGCATCATCTGCGCGTCGGGCCGCAAGAGCCGGTGGACAAGGGTCGCCTGCACCTGCTGACCGGATCCTTCACCGAGGCCGTCGACGCGAAGATGGACGAAATTGAATCGAGCGACGGGCTCGGGTTTGATGCCATCCATGCCAACTACTGGCTATCGGGAGTCGTGGGGCACACGCTGAAGCATCGACGCTCGCTTCCACTCGTCTCGACGTTTCACACGCTGGACCGGGTCAAGGCGGAGGCAAGTCCGGAGGAGGTTGACGTTCACGATCCGGATCGTCGTGCCCTTGCCGAAGCTGAGGTGATCGGCTGTTCCGACGCGGTGCTTGCCTCGTGCAGCGTCGAGGCAGACCAGCTCGTGGGTCTCTATGGTGCCGACCGTTCGCGTGTTGCAATCGTTGCGCCCGGGGTCGATCACGCGTTCTTCTCCCCCGGCGTGCGATCCCAGGCCCAGCGCGCGGTCTCGCTCCAAGGTGCCGGGCCACTCCTTCTCTTTGTCGGTCGGATCCAACCGCTCAAGGGTGTCGATATTGCCGTACGCGCCCTCGCGTGCCTGATTGAACGGGGAGTACCGACAGCCCGACTCGTCGTCGTCGGGGGACCGAGTGGTCCGATGGGGGAGATTGAGGTGAAACAGCTCCACCAGCTTGTCGCGCAACTCGGTCTCGAGCACGCGGTGCATTTTGTGGCTCCGCAGCCTCACGAGCTGCTCTCGACCTTCTACCGCGCCGCGGACTGTGTCTTGGTGCCTTCGATGTCGGAGTCGTTTGGACTTGTCGCCCTTGAGGCCGCGTCGTGTGGAACACCAGTG
>DAIDIA010000081.1 GCA_027459565.1 Acidimicrobiaceae bacterium
CGCGATCCTTGCGGTTCGCGTACTCGCTCATCAACACCGCGGAGACGGGGTAGTCGCCTCCGATACCGAGTCCCAGCACAAAGCGTGCGCCGACAAGGAAGAGGAAGTTCGGTGAAAGCGCTGAGGCGATCGCTCCAACGATCATGATCGCGGCAACAGTTGTGTACACGACCTTGCGTCCAAGGATGTCGGCGATCCGGCCGAAGACCAGAGCGCCGATGAAGGCCGCGAGGATCGCAGAACCCGTGACCCAGCTGACCTGTGAGGTGGAGAGGTGCCACTGAGTCTTGACGAGCGTGGCGACCGTGGCGATGACGAAGAGGTCGTACGCATCGGTGAAGAAGCCCATTCCCGATATGAGTACGGCGCGGCGGTGGAATCGACTCGTTGGTGCATCGTTGAGCAGTTGGCTGACGGTCATCGAACCGTTGACATCAACTGGCTGGTCGGCAGATGCTCCGACATTCAGTGTCGTCTTGAACTCGTTCATGAAGAGGTGTTCCTCCCGAAAAGATACCTACTACCACTGTCTCAGTGGGAGGTGACCGTTCAGGGAACGAGAGGTTACGTGAGGGTTAACGAGATACGAAATATTGGAGTGGAGTCATTTGCAAGTGACCCGCCGGTCGCTTCGGCGCTGGTCCGAAGGGTCCGCGTACGCGCATCTCCGAACGCGGGCTCTACTCGTGTCAATGGGGTGCGGATTACCGGGCACCTTGTGACCCGGACTCATCTGCGCGGAGGGATCCAGGCGCGGAGAAGCTCGCGAGATGCGGGGTCGAGGATGTCGAAGACGCCAGCGATCGGCCTGCCCTCGCCCACGCAGGCCCGAAGCGCGCGAGATTGCGGTGATTTCGGATCCGGTACGCCAGTGCTCAATATGATCAGCGGAGCAAGTCCGAGGCCGTGCATGACGGCCGCCTTGCCGATGGTGTGCCAGAGCACCTCGGGACGGTTGAGTCCGGCCCGAAAATGGGTGTACGCGCCAGCGACATCGACAAAGGCAGATCCTCCCGAGGCATCTTCGACCTGGAAGGCCACGCGGAACCCTGCGGAGACGTTGACCCGCTCGCCGATGAGCTTGAATCTCGCCTGGGTGAGCAGCTCGCGCGCAATGTCCGTTGCGGAGTGCCCGCTCTCAATCAACGCCGCAACCTCGGCGGGCGCGTCGACGTCCGCGTCCCTCTCCGCTCCCCGAAAGTCAGCACCCTGTGCGTCGCGTACGCGCGCGATCCGCGCTCTCGCAAGATCGAGGTACTGCTCGTCGAGGTCGTAGCCGACATAGTGGCGGTTCAATCTGGTTGCAGCGACCGCGGTCGTGCCCGCGCCGAGGAATGGATCGAGCACCAGATCCCCTTCGAAGGTGTAGAGCTCGATGAGGCGCGAGGGAAGTTCAACAGGAAACGGCGCAGGATGGCCAACGCGTGTGGCGCTTTCGGGAGGGATCTCCCACAGGTCGAGCGTGTTCTCCATGAAGTCTTCGCGCGTCATCGTCGAGACGCCGGGCAGGCCGCGACGAGCCCGTTCCTTGGCGCTGAGCGCGCGGTCGAATCGGCCCTTGCTCGCGATGATGACCCGCTCGGTGAGGTCGCGGAGCACGGGATTCGTCGATCGCTGGAAACTTCCCCAAGCGCAAGAGCCCGAGGCGCCGCGCTGTTTCAGCCAGACGATCTCGCCGCGCAACAACAGGCGCAGGTCATCCTGGAGGATCGCCATGACGTCCGATGCGAGCGAGCGGTATGGCCTCCGACCGAGGTTGGCGACGTTGACCGCGATCCGCCCTCCGGGCTCGAGCACGCGAACGCACTCTCCCAGTACGTCGCGCAGCATCCCGAGATATTCAAGATAAGTTGCGGGAATCCCCCCTTTCCCGAGCGCCTCTTCATAGCGTTTGCCTGCGAAATAGGGGGGAGAGGTGACGACGAGGGCGACGGAGTTGTCGCGCACCCGGGACATGTCGCGCGCATCGCCGAGGATGACACAGTCGACCTCCGTCGGCGCCTCCACCGTTGCATCGGTCGATATCTCCGGAGGGGTGAAGCGCTCGTAGAACGAAGAGGCGTCATGGTTCTCACGCCGCGAGACTCCGAAGCTCGAAGTCGAGGTACCAGGCCGCTCCATGGATCGATGGTACGCGACCCCATGGGTGCGATGCGCGATTGAACAGCCCGAACGCGCGGATCTCCATCGTCAATCCGGGGCCGTGAACTCGGTGAACTCGCGATTTTCGCCCCCACACCCCCAAGAGCGCATATGGGAGAAGGTATTAGTGTGGGTGAGAGCGTGAACTGGCAGTGCAATCGTTGGTTGAACGCGATCGGAGTACTCAACGTGGTGATCGTTCGCGAGGGAGGCGGAGTGGCGTCGGTGTGGCTTCACGGGACCCGGGCCGTCATCGTCGACTGCGGGGGGCCACCACGGTGATCGGCCTCGAGGAGTTCGCGGCGCGCATCGTTGAACTCGCTGGCGCGCCGTTGCCGGACTCGGTGATCCACGAGACGCGCCGGTGCTTTTCCAATGTTCTTGGCACTGCGCTCGGTGCAAGCCGCTCCCGCGAGATCGATGCGCTCTATCGCACGGGGTCAGTCCTTGGTGGCGCGGAGATCTCCGTACTCGGCCGCGACGAGAGGCTCGATCGATATTTCGGCGCGAGCGTGTTGGGGTTTGCCGCGCACTTCGATGATTTCGACGACACACATCTTGAGACGGTGATTCACCCTGGTGCCGCGACGATGGGTGCCCTCTACGCGCTTGGACTCTTGTTCGACGTTGCTCCCGAACGCGCACTGGCGGGCATGGCACTTGGCGTCGAGGCGCAGCTGCGTATCGGCCTTGCGATGACTCCCTCGCACTATGACCTCGGATGGCACATCACGGGAACGTGTGGCGTCATCGGTGCCGCGGTCGGTGCGGGAATTCTTCTTGGACTCGATGCGCACCAGATGACACAGGCGATGCAGATCGCAGCCACGATGTCTCTTGGGCAGCGCGAGGCCTTTGGAACTCCGATCAAGCCCTTCCACGCGGGCAAAGCCGCAGCGAATGGCCTTCTGAGTGCGGGACTCGCGCAACGGGGCCTGTCCGATGGCCGCGACCTCCTGACCGACGAGCACGGATACTTCGCACTGCTCTCGGATTCATGGACAACGGACTGGATGGATCCCGGGGATCTTGGCCGTCGTTGGGTGATCCTTGACAACACCTACAAACCGTTTCCCTGTGGGATCGTCGCCCATCCGGCAATCGAGGCTGCAACGAAGCTGCACCTCGAGTTCGGTGCCCTCGATCCCACCGAGGTCGAGCGGGTCTCGGTGGGATGCAATCCGCTTGTCGTCGAGCTGATGGGTCGACGCGTCGCAACGACAGGACTCGAGGCGAGATTCTGCGCGATCCACGGGGTCGCCGTTGGCCTTCTCACCGGTCGAGCGGGAATCGCCGAATTCTCCGATGCGATGTCGGCTGATCCGATGGTTGCACTACTCCGCGATCGGACCATTCTCGAACCCGATGATCATCACACCCGTCAGGCGGCAACGGTCACGGTTCATTTCATCGATGGTTCGACGAGAACGCATCGTGTCGCCGAGGCCGAAGGATCGAAGGAGCGGCCACTCAGTGACGCCCAGCTGCGCGCGAAGTTCCTCGCGCTGACCTCGGAAATACTTCCTGATCGGGCCGAGAGGTTGTGGGAGCTGTCGATGCGTCTCGGTGATCGAGTGACATTTGCCGATATCGATGCGTTGGTGCGCTCGCGATGAGTGACCTGACCGAGACGATCGCGTCAGTCTGTGCATCGTCAGTCATCTCCGACCTCAGCGACGCGGCCACGGCGCACGCGACGCGATCGCTTGATCGCGTGCTCTCGCTTGGCGCCGCCTGGCAGCGAGATCCGTTGATCGCGCGCATGGACCGCGTTCTCGCCGACCCAACCGGCTTCGTAGTGATCGAGGCAACCGGGCCATCGCGCCGATACGTTCCGGGTACGGCGGCGCTGTTGATCGCGACCGCCGCGGCGCTCGGAGAGACCGCCTTGGATTTTTCCGCGCGGGTCACCGGCACGGTGGTGGCCCCGGCCTTTGTCGCCGCGCAACTGAGCGAGTGCACGGGGGCGCAGCTTGTTCTCGCTGTGGCTCTCGGGTGCGAGTTAGCAGAGCGCACCCGTGAGGCACTCGGCGACGCGCACGCGGAGCGCGGCTGGGATCTCGTCGGCACCGCGGGACGGATCGGCGCAACCTGTGCGTCATCTGTCGCGCTTGGCAACGACGCGACGCAGATCCACAACGCGCTCGGCTTTGCGAGCACAATGGC
>DAIDIA010000082.1 GCA_027459565.1 Acidimicrobiaceae bacterium
GCGATGATCTTCCCGAGATCGCCTCGGAGCGCATTCGGTAGTAGGAGCTCGAGGGTCAAGGTATCAGCAGGCGCGAGCACTAGCGTCGCACGAGCACCGCGATAGTCCCCGGTCGCATCGCCGGTCGGGAAGGGATTGGGCCAGGAACCGCTCGGATCGCGGCAGATTGTCACCCTTTCCGATGATGAACTGCGCAGCAGCACGTATGCCTCGGCCGTATTTCCCTTGAACTCGACCACCACCTGTTTGGCGAATCGAGGGGCGATGCGCTCGAGCAGCTGTTGGGCAATGTCGCGCAACTCCCGCATCCACCACTGTAGCAGCGCTGCACCCTCCGCCCGTATGGTTCCAAGGGCGGGCTTTCTCATTGCCGTACCCGCCGGCACACCTGTGCAATAGCATCAAACTGACATTGAGCATCGTCGGTGATGCGTGGGTGCACAAAAAAGTCCGGCCATACACGTGCATCCTTCGGAGGGAAAGTGACCCGAAGGCGAACGAGCAGGGGTGGAAGGGATTGGTGCCAGGAATTGACCCAGCTCGATCGCTGGATCGCATCGAGACTGTCGGTGCGGCGTGCAAGATATGACCAGTGGGCGCTCTTGATCCGTGAGAGCAACACTTCGGTTGGCCATCGCGCTGAGCCGGTGAGCGCAAGGGGGATCGTGGTGCCGTCTCTGTCGAGAGCCATGTGTACGACGAGATTCTCTAATCCGTCGGGAAGTTTCTGAAGGGTAAAGACATAGCGGTAGAAGCCCATAGAGCCGGCTGCCATTGGCATCGGACCGGTGACGGCCAACGCGTTCCGACTGCCGTCGATGCCATGTGCGGAATTGCCCGCGGTCGGCTCGAACGGATAGGCAGACTCGAGTACGCGGCGGAGGAAACGCTGGGTGACGACCACCTGCCACGAGCCCCGATTGAGACGAACGACGCTCCGGTAAGTGTGCTCTGCTAGGCGAAAGGCTAATAGAAGCACTGTCGCTAGAAGAGCGAATAAGGCGAGAGCAGCGAGGACTTCGATCAGAGTCATGCCAGAGCTGCATCGGCGCCGATCGGAGAGGCTCGCAGACGTGCTTCTGGCGGTGCAACGCCGATATGCGAGCGAGATGAAAGCGCAATTTGAGCTCATTGCTTGCTTCTGGCCAACTCGACGCTATCGAGCGTGATAATCGGCGCGGCCGCGTGCAGTGGAGCGACGTGCACCTCGACTGTGTAAGCTACCCACGAGCTTCTTTTCCCGACCGCTACCGGGTACGGTTGCACGTCAGCCTGCCAGCGAAGGTGACTTGATGCCCCGCGCTGCTCGGATGGCCACGGCGCTCGCTCTACGCTCAGTTTTGAGAGCACCGACTGAGCGGTAAGCCAAGCCAGGTCGCGCTCGCGCACTTGCTCGCTAGTGTGCACAGCCTGACGGAACACTGCGAAAATTGCGCCGATCGAAAGCGCAAAGATCGCAAACGCAACGACGACTTCGATTAACGTAAACCCTTGCTCGCGTCGAACTCTCATCAGGATCGCTCACCGAGTTCCCACATCGATTCGACCCGTGATCTCGCTCACTGTCAACGTGCTCCGGTCTCCGTCGTCGCTGACTACGAAACGAGCGCCGTTGGTGGATCCGTCCGGATAGATTACAAGCGCCCGCAGTGGCTCTCCGCCCGGGCGAGAAGCCTCGATATGTGTCGAGCTCGAGACCCGGGACGTCAGTTCCGTGACCGATAAACGTTGGGGCTCGTCGAGGGCGATGCTTTGGATTTCGGCATGCCGAATGACGGTCACGAGGTGCTCGGTCGCAGCTCGGACACGACGTCCGGGGAGTACCCGATCAAGCGCGAGCGGAAAGGCAGCAACGGCAATGACCATGATGGCGAGAACGACGAGAAGCTCAAGGAGAGTAAAGCCAGTCCCACGCGTCATGTGCCACGCGGACCGGGCCTTTATGCGAGACAGGCTCCCCCCGTCGATTACCAATTTCCGATCTCGTGTGCACTAGCCGTGCTCCCTGACTTTGCATCGGGGCCCAGTGTGTACACATCGAATCTCCCATGCTGCCCCGGATAACGATATAAGTAGGGATGTCCCCATGGGTCGATGAGGCTCTCCTGCTTCTTCACATATGGTCCATCCCAGGAAGGAGTATTCGCTGGGGCAACGACAAGTGCTTTCAGGCCCTCGGCATCGGTCGGAAACTGACCGGTGTCGAGGTGAAATTCATCGACTGCCTGGCCGAGAGCATTGACCTGGAGTTTGGCGGTCTCGAGCTTCGCGTGACTCAGATCATGCGTTACACGCGGCGCGACGATACTGGCGAGCAGCGCCAGGATCACGAGCACCACCATGAGCTCGAGAAGCGTGAATCCGCCAAGGGCTCTCGATGTCGTAGTGGTGATGCGCTTTCTCATCACGGTGGCTCGGCGTTTGGTTCTTATGCTATCGGAGAAGTGGTGCCGGGTTCGTGCATGCTACGCGGCCAGGTTGTCGATGCTCAGCAGTCCGATCAGTACGGAACTGATCAGCGTAGCAACCAATAGTCCCATCAAGATGATGGCCGCCGGAACGATCATTGTGAGTAGACGCTCGAGCCGAAGGTGGCTCTCCGCCTCGAGGGCCGAGGCCGCGGATTGGAGCATCTCATGCAGCTGCCCCGTCTCCTCGCCTACTCTTGTCAATTGCACCGCAACGGGCGGAAAGACGCCGGCTCGTGAGAGGGACGATGAGAGCGGCTCGCCAGCCTGGACATCACGAATTGCATCCTCCATCACCTTGAACAGCCAACGGTTCACAAGTGTACCGCGGGCCACCTTCAAGGCCGCCGGAAGGGATAGCCCATTGCGACAGAGTGTGCTCACGGTGCGAAATAGTCGAGCTGTGTTAAGCGCGGCGGGCAGCTGAACTGTCAATCGACTGACGAGCGACCACCGATCAAATATGAGTCGCCCTCGCTCCGAACGAAGCCAGGCGAGGCCGCCCGCGAGGAGCCCCGATCCGATGAGCGCGAGCAGCCACCCGTCGTGTGAGACGAACGCTCCGATTGCCAAGGCTATTCGCGTTGCGGTAGGAATTGGCGCATCAGCCTCAGCAAACATCAGCTGAAACCGCGGCAACACAAAGGTGAGGAGGAGGATCAGGGTCGTGAGAACCATTGCAGTCAAAATAGCTGGATAGAACAGCGCGGTACGCACACGTTCGCGCACCTCGAACTGTCGTCGCATCAGCTGCGCGAGCTGCGAGAGTGTCTCCGGCAGCGAGCCCCCAACCTCACCCGCTTCGACCATGCTGAGATAGTACGGCGGGAGGCGCTCGGATCTTGCCGCAAAGGCTCCCTGCAACGTCTTGCCGGCTCGAACGGCCGTCAGCAGAGACGTTACGGACGTGCGCGCGGTGCTCGTGATCATGAGCGCCCCTGAGACCTGAAGAGCGCGGTCGACCGTCAGTCCTGCGCCAAGCAGTGCAGCCAGGGATTCAGTCAGATTCAGAAGCTCTCGTGCGCTCATCCGGGAATGCGTCGTCACGCCGCGCATGGTCATCATCCACGAACGAGTGGATTTGCGCTGACGGACCGAGGCGGCTTGGATCTCGATCGGGATCAACCCGCGCCGGGTGAGACTCTCGAGTGCCGAGTGCCGGGAACCCGAGACGATTTCCCCACGCTGTAGAACGCCTGTATTGTCAACGGCTCGATAGCTATAAGCAGGCACCAGGCGACTCCACTTTCCGCTTGCGAGGGATGCTACTCAAGTGCCGTGACACGGAGCACTTCCTCGATGCTAGTGGACCCCGCCATGACGCGTTCGAGACCATGGCGGAACATCGTGCGCATTCCATGTCGAACGGCCGCTTCCTCGAGCGCATGAGCATCCGCGTGACGCAGAACCAAGGCACGTACTGGCTCTGTCATCCCGAGAGCTTCGACGATGGTCGTCCGACCTTGAAAGCCACTCCCCTGGCATGCCGGGCACCCCTGCGGGCGGTACCAGGGGCCGGTCTGCCTCGGAAGCCCGAAGCGGTCCAGAGTCGCCATGTCTGGTGTATACGGCGTACGGCAGCTTGGACACAGCCTGCGAACGAGCCTCTGCCCGAGCACCATCTGAAGCGTTGAGGTCAGGAGGTAATCATCAATGCCCATGTCGAGGAGCCGCGTGACCGCCCCGGCAGCGCTATTCGTGTGCAGAGTACAGAACAATAGGTGGCCGGTCAGTGCTGCCTGAATGGCGATTTCCGCCGTCTCGCGGTCGCGAACCTCTCCGACCATGAGCACATCCGGATCCTGTCGCAAGAATGCGCGCAGGGCTTGCGCGAAAGTGAGTCCAATCGTTGGCCGGACCGGAACCTGACTAAGGCCCTCGAGTACGTATTCGACAGGATCTTCAATGGTAATGATCTTGGAACC
>DAIDIA010000083.1 GCA_027459565.1 Acidimicrobiaceae bacterium
CAAACCCCTACCTGCGGTCCCGTGGAGCTGACTGCACTCGCCAAGATCGACAAGGAATGGCGGGAACTTCGCTTTCATGTGGCGAAGACGAACCGATGGGTGGGGTCGGTGCGGCGCGTGCTAGCGGCAAAGGCCAACCAATCATCGAACAGTATAGAGGGGTACAACATCTCGACAGAGGATGCCATCGCGGCGATCCAAGGCGCCGTGGAACCAACTGACTCCCGATGGGAAGACTGGCAAGCCAACCTTGGCTACCGGCGCGCGATGACATACGTCCTGCAGCTCTCCGATGATGGGGATTTCGAATATTCGTCAGCACTCATGCGAAGTCTGCATTTCATGATGACGGAGTATTCGCTCGAAGCGAACCCCGGGCGCTGGCGCCCGGGCCCAATATGGGTACAGAACAGCCTAACTAACGATGTTGTTTACGAAGCACCGGATCGCACTTTGTGTCCTGGATTCGTTGAAGAACTCATGTTGGACCTGTCTTCCGAAAGTGAGTTTCCTCCCTTGGTGCGAGCGGCGATGGCGCATCTCAACCTTGTACTCATTCACCCATTCAGCGATGGCAACGGACGTATGTCTAGATGCCTTCAGTCGCTCGTATTGGCCCGTGAAGGGTTCTTGGCGAGAGAACTCTGCAGTATCGAGGAATATCTTGGGCAGCCGCAGAATCAACAGAAGTACTACGAAGCACTCGCTGACGTAGCAAAGGGTCATTGGACCCCGAAGAACTCGGCGCGCAGCTGGGTGCGCTATTGCCTCGAAGCTCATTACATCCAAGCGCTTAGCGTGCTCCGGCGCGTTCGCGAAACCGAACGTTTGTGGGACAAGCTTGAGGAAACTATAGAGGCGCACCAATTCCCCATGCGGTCGATCGACGCTCTCTACGACGCGAGTATTGGTTTGAAGGTCCGGAACTCTAGCTATCGTGCGAATATCGCGGACTCGTTTGGAGCCATTTCCTCTCAGACTGCAACAAGCGACCTGGGTGAACTTGTTAAGGCCGGATTCTTATTTCAGATCGGTGCCAAGCGGGGCGCATACTACGAAGCAAGCGATCACCTCAAGCAACTTGTGACTCAAGTGCGCGGGAAAAGAACTCCGCTCAGCGCTGCCCATCTGTTTGATCCGAACGAGGAACTCCCGCTGACTTACCCCAACGAACCGCAGCAGCAGCCTTCGCTATTTGAGAACGGCGCTCCGGAGTAAGGCTTCGCGACCGCGCAGCACCACCTTTCTTGCCCCCCAGGCGCCCCAATTCGACCGCAGCGGGGTTCTTTCCCTCGTAGGGGTCGGATTCTCGTTCGCCCGTCGCTTCTTGAACCACCTGCCAGGCCCGTTGGGCGGCGTCACCTTTCTTGGGGCTGCGCTTCATGTCACCAGCTTACGGGTGCAGTCTTGACTAACGCAGACTCTTTGATTTCAAACTGGGCCACTACCCTTTGTTCGCGTCCGGCCGGCTCCCCCTACACTTGCTCACGTGAGCACCGCAACCGAACACGAGGCAGTGACTGTGGCGACGACGGGCGAGGATTCCCTGCCGGGATTGAACGTGATGCATCTCTTCTGCGGCGTGGACACCTCGGCGGACAAGGCCGCGATCAGATCCGCGATCATGGGTGCCGAGGGCGACGGATGCCAAGTGATCTCGATTGCGATGCTCGGCCACAAGGCAGATCTCGGGGTACTTGCGCTCTCGAACTCCGTCGAGCGTCTGCGACTCCTCCAGACCGACCTGACGCGCGCCGGCTGTGTCGTCACCTACTCCTACATCTCCCTCACCGAGATCTCCGAGTACTCCGGTGGCGTTCCCGAGGCGATGAAGATGGCAAGGCTCCGTCCGACGCTCCCTCCCGATGGACTCTCCGCCTTCTGCTTCTACCCGATGTCCAAACGCCGCCTCGAGCAGGACAACTGGTTCCGCCTCAGTTACGAGGAGCGCCTTCGCCTGATGATGGAGCATGGCGTGAGCGGGCGGAAGTTCCGCGGGCGAGTGCTGCAGCTCGTCACGGGATCCACCGGGCTCGATGACTACGAATGGGGCGTCACGCTCTTCGCCCGTACGCTCGATGACCTCAAGGACTGCGTGTACCAGATGCGATTCGACGAGGCATCGGCTCGCTACGCGGACTTCGGGGTGTTCCTCACCGGCATCGTGAAATCAACGGACGATGTCCTCGACATGATTGGATCCCACTAGATGAACGCGCGCCTGAAGCTGATCTTCCCCGAGCAGTATGTCCGCGAGCCGATCATCGCGAAGATGGTGCGCGAGTTCAATGTCGAGCCGAACATCAGGCGCGCGAGCGTTGAGGAGCACTTCGGCTGGATCATCCTCGAACTCGGGGGAGACGCCCGGGACATCGAACGATGCATCGCCTGGCTCACCGAGCGCGGCATCGATGTCGAACAGCTGAACGACGTCATCGAGAGCTGATCGCCGCCCCGTGCGAGGCGCGCGATTGCGCCATCGCTTACGGTCCGGATCAGTCGGGATCCGGGCGATCGCTCTCCGCGACGTGCCAACCGGCGCTCGAAGTCCTTCTCGACTCGTAGAAGACGCACCCCTCAGGGCATGCGAAGGGAATCTGCTGGCTCGCGCCAAGTCGGCAGCGCTCGATCCGTTCCGAGGCGCGGACCGTCTGCATGACGTAATGGCGACAGTCCTTCTCGATCGCCACCTCTCAGCGACCTTGCCTCTTCGTGACAGCAGGACGGGTCATCGTGGTCTTTTCAACCCTCGTCGCCGCGGTGGAGGAAACGCTCGATCTCCTCGGCCAGACCGTCGGTGGAGAGCACCTCGGTCTCCGCTGCCTCGAACTCCTGGATCCGCTCGACGTAGGCCGCGACATTCTCGTCCTCGGAGAGCAGCTCGTTCATGCGCATCTCGTAATCGGTCGCCTCGACCTCGAGTTCTGCCATGTCGACAAAGCGCTCGGCGAGCGTTGTGGCGACACGCGTCAACGCGAGCGCCGCCTTTGGCGCAACGGGAAGCGAGTAGCACGGGACGCTTGCCCACACCGACACCGATGGGATCTTCGCCTCCGAGAGCGCCGCTCCGAGCACGCCGAGGATTCCCGTCGGCCCCTCGTAGTGCGATGGAGCAAGTCCATGGCGATCGACGAGCGTTGCATCATGCGTCGATGCCGATATCGGCACCGGCCTCGAGTGCGTGATCTCCCCGAGATAGGCGCCGAGCATGATCACGCGCTCGACCCGCAGACTCTTCGCGAGTTCGATGAAGGCCTCGCAGTAGGTGCGCCAGCGCAGCTGGGGCTCGGAGCCGCTGACGAGGATCACGTCGTTGCCCTCGCCCCCCGCGGTCGCGAGCGAAAACGAGGTGACGGGCCACTTGATGGTGCGGGTCTGGTCGGGATTGAGCTGCACCTCGGGACGCACCTCGGTGAAGTCGAAGAACTCCTCCGGATCGATCTCCGCGAAGGGCATCGCCGACCAGGAGCGCTCGAGAAAGCCCGCAGCGTACGAGGCGGCCTCACCGGCGTCATTCCATCCCTCGAACGCGACGATCATCACGGGATGGTTCAGCGGCGGAGTCTCCGCCTCGACCCGGCGTTCGGTTCTCCCGAAGATGCGGCTGATCCGAGGAAACCTCGGGTCGCCGGATTCAATAGGGTGGTTCTTTCCCCTCGGAGAGGGGGATGCATCGGTGCTCACACGGCTGAGCCTAATGGCCTCGCCCGGCCCTCCGTTGCCCAATCTGACAGTGTGCGATTGTCAAGTTCTTCACTACACTGCGTCGGTGAGCGAAGATCAGGTCGTCATCGAGCGGATCCTCGAACCGAGCATCGAGCACGTCGAGGCCCTCGCACGCCTGCTTCCCCAGCTCTCGAGCGCTCCGCCGCCGACACTGGACCGACTCCGGTCGATCACCGAGAACCGAGCGACCTACCTCTTCTTTGGCCGGGTCAACGGCCAAGTCGTCGCCAGTTGCACCCTCGTCACCTTCGCGACTCCCACGGGTACCCGTGCGTGGATCGAAGATGTCGTCGTCGACTCCTCCTCGCGCGGAAACGGAATCGCCACAACGCTGGTCAAGCACGCCCTGGCGGAGGCGAGACAGGCGGGCGCCGCCCACGTCGATCTCACCTCGCGCCCACAACGCGCCGAGGCGAACCGGCTGTATCGCCGTTTGGGGTTCTCCGCGCGCGAGACCAACGTGTATCGCCTCCAGTTCGAAGACTGAGAGCGTCCACACGTTGTTTTCAGAACGCGTGATGTGATGGCGATCACCCCCGATGACAAGGACTGGACATGGGTACTCGAGCGCCCCTGTCCCGAGTGTGGGTTCGACGCCCGCGACGTCGCCATCGAAGAGATCCCGTCACTGCTTCGCAGACTTTCCGGTGCCTGGCAAGAGGTCCTGCTCCGGGCCGACATCCGACGACGGCCCTTCCCGGATAGATGGTCTCCGCTGGAGTACGCCTGTCACGTCCGCGACCTCTTTCGCATCTTCGACCAACGGCTACAGCTCATGGTGGCAGGCGATGGGGCACGATTCGAGAACTGGGACCAGGACGCGACCGCCGTCGAGGAAAACTACGAACTCCAGGATCCCGCGGTGGTCTCACAGGAGCTGGGAGAGGCGGCGGAGTCCCTCGCGGCCCGGTTTGCACGCGTGACAGCTCCGCAGTGGGAACACCGGGGCTTCCGGTCCAACGGGAGCGAGTTCACGGTGTCCACCTTTGCCCTCTACCTGGCCCATGACCCGATTCACCACCTCTGGGACGTGCGCGACCGCTGAGGGCGAGGATCCGGATCCCCAAGTCCTCACGGCGGGCGGCGGGCATCGCGATGGGTTCTGACACTGCGTATGCGCCGACCGCGCACGGGCATCTGCCGAGCCCTCGTCGCGATTCGCGCGATTAACTCGAACGCTTAAAGAATGAAAAGAGCGACACCATGACCAATCGAGGGTGGCCCGATCGCGGCGGATTTGAAGGGCGCATCGGCATCGCATCGGATACGTGAGGGACTGACACATCCCGTCATCGATGCCAAAGGCGCGCTTGGTGGTCACGCGGGGTCGAACGCGTCGCGGGAAAGTCCTCCGGACTTTGGAAATTTGGTCCCTCACTGCTTAGGATGGGCCCCGGACCCATAGGGCCCTCGCAGGTTCGTGGCGGTACGACGCGGGTCCGTCGCGCAGTGGTGTGGGAGGGTGAGATGGATCGACGACCATCACATGTGCACCCGGGCTCTCAGGGCCCGAAGAGGTCGAGCGCGGGTGTGCGCGCGGTGATCGAGTCCGTTCGCTATGCACTCTCGGAGATGGGCCCGATACGCAGCCTGGCGACACTGCGGAGGGTGAACCAGGTGCGGGGATTCGACTGTCCGAGCTGCGCTTGGGCCGATCCCGATCCCCACCACCGCAAGGTCGCAGAGTTCTGCGAGAACGGCGCGAA
>DAIDIA010000084.1 GCA_027459565.1 Acidimicrobiaceae bacterium
GCTCGACCATTCCCGAGGCGACCTGCGGCATCTGGGTTGACTGCGAGGCGCTCTTACAACTTCGGAACGAACTCAAAGCCGAGATGGAACGCCAGCACCAGGGGGCCCAGATCACGCCATTCGGACTCATCGCGTGGCTTGCGGCACGCGCCCTCGATGTGGCTCCGATACTCAATGCGACGCTGAACGTCGAGCGTAACGTCATCGAGGTGCACGAAATGGTGCATCTCGGGATCGCAACGAGCACCGATCTTGGACTCGTCGTCCCCGCGATCCGCGACGCAAGGAACCTCTCGCTCGCGACGTTCAGCGTCGCACTCTCTGGGCTCGCGAACAGTGCGCGCAACGCAAGTCTGCAGCCAGCAGAGCTCGTTGGTTCGACCTTCACCATCACCAATTTCGGTGCACTCGGACTCGACGACGGAAACCCGGTGATCAACTTTCCCGAGGTCGCGATCCTCGGCGTTGGGGCGATCCGGCGCCAGCCCGCGGTGCACGAAGACGAGCTGACGATCCGTTCCCGGGCGAAGTTGATCTGCGCCTTCGATCACCGCGTGTGCGATGGAGCAGACGCTGGCCGTTTTCTCGTCCGACTCAAGCAACTCATCGAGAATCCGGGGTTGGCGATTCTCGATGGCTGACCCGAAGGTCACACGAGGGCGGCGCGACGTCGACATCGTCATCATCGGGGGAGGTCCCGCCGGATATGCGACCGCCCTGCGCGCCGTCACCCGGAAACTCTCCGTCGCGCTCATCGCCGAACGTGCCGAGGTTGGCGGAACCTGTCTCCACGAGGGGTGTGTCCCGTCGAAGGCACTCTTGCACGCATCGGCGACGAACGCCGAGTTCGCGCGCCTTCGCGGCGAAGGACCGATCCTCGGAGAGGGCCTTGCGATCGACGACCTCCAGCGGCTCCGCAGAGCAGTCGTTGCGCGCCTCCACGGCGGTCTGCTGGGTCTGCTCAAAGGCTCTGGCATCGAGATGGTCGAGGGACGCGGGCGCCTTGACGATGATGGCATCGTCACGGTCGATGACGGCACCACGGTGCACGCCGGCGCGATCGTCATCGCCACCGGCTCCAGGCCGCGTGCGCTACCGGGTGTCGAGATCGATGGCGAGGTGATCGTGAACTCCGACGCCGCCTTGACGCTCGGGCGCATTCCACGTGCACCGGTCATCATCGGGGGCGGGGCCGTCGGCGTGGAGTTCGCCTCGATGTGGAACCAGATGGGGGCGTCGGTCACCGTTATCGAGGTCGCCGAGCGATTGCTCGTCGGCGAGGACGTCGCTACATCGGATTTCCTTGCACAGAGCCTGCGCAGGAATGGGATCCAGGTATTGCTCTCGACGAATGTGCGCGCCGTCTCGAAGAATGGTGCGGAGAGCGCAACAATCCACCTCGACGACGGCAGCGAGATCCAGACTGACCTGGTCCTCGTCTGTGCCGGTCGCGTGCCGAATACCGCGGGGACCCGAGCCGATGAGCTTGGGTTGACTGATGACCGCGGCTTCATCAGGGTCGATCCGCTCGGCAGGACCTCTCGCCCGGGAGTATGGGCCGTCGGCGATGTCATCGAGACCCTCGCGCTCGCCCACGCGGGGTTTGCCGAGGGCTTCGTGGTTGCCGATGCGATCGCCGGACTGAATCCGCAACCCGTCGATCACCACCTGATACCTCGGGTCACCTACAGCGATCCCGAGGTCGCGTCGGTGGGCCTTACCGAGATCGAGGCCCGTGAGCGTTTCGGCTCGATTGCCGTCTCGGTCTCGTCGATCGCGGGGAATGCACGCGCGCTGATCAATGACGTCCAGGGTCAGGTCAAGCTCGTTACCACCGCCGGGGGTGAGCTCGTCGGGATGCACATCGTCGGGCCGATGGCGACGGAGATGATCGGACAGGCAGCACTTGCGACCTCATGGGGCGCGTACATCGAGGAGATCGCCGAGGTGGTGATGCCCCATCCCACCTTTGGCGAGTCCATCCGCGAGGCGCTTCTCGCAGCAGCGGGACTGCCGTTCCACGGTCACCGCCCCTGAGGGGCGCGCCGCAGACCCTTCGTGATTTCGAACCAGTGCGCATTGGCTCCTTGGCACCTACGATTCAAGGACAATCTGCGCCACCAGGCGATCGATGAGACGGATTCCCAACTACGAGGAGCGGCCGTGACGCCAACTTCGCCAAGGATCACCGAGATCGACAGGAAGCTGCTGCGTCTTCTCCAGGAGAACTCGCGACGGACGAACAAGGAGCTCGCCGAGAGCGTCGGCGTCGCGCAGTCCACCTGTCTCGAGCGGATCCGCAGCCTGACCGACCGGGGGATCATCGCCGGTTGGACGATCGAGGTCAATCCATCGAAGATCGGCCTTGAGGTGCGCGCCCTCATCCACGTGCGACTGCAACCCAAGACGACGGAGTCGGTACACCAGTTCCAGCATGAGATGCTCGCCCACCGGGAGGTCCTCGTCATCTCTACCATCACCGGTGCAGACGACTTCATCCTCGAAGTCGCCGTGGCCGACGTATCCCACCTGCGTGATTTCGTACTGGAACAGATCACCAGTCGGGCCAATG
>DAIDIA010000085.1 GCA_027459565.1 Acidimicrobiaceae bacterium
TAAGGAGACGCTCGTTCGGAATAACGATCAACGTGTCGACCTTCTCCTTGAGCAACTGGATGCCGGCATCTGCCTGCACGGTGCGACGTCGCCCCTCGAAGGGAAATGGACGGGTGACAACGCCGATCGTCAGCGCGCCCATGTTCTTCGCGATCTCGGCGATGACCGGTGCCCCTCCAGTCCCGGTGCCACCACCCTTTCCCGCGGTGATGAACACCATGTCCGCACCCTTGAGAACCTCTTCGATCTCCTCGCGGTGCTCCTCGGCAGAGAGTCGTCCGACCTCCGGATCGCTTCCCGCGCCAAGGCCACGCGTCGTCTGAGAGCCGATGGCAAGTTTGATGTCGGCGTCGCTCATCATCAGCGCCTGCGCGTCGGTGTTGACCGCGATGAATTCGACGCCCCGAAGTCCCGAGTCGATCATGCGATTCACGGCGTTCACGCCGGCTCCTCCGACACCAACAACCTTGATGACAGCGATGAAGCTGTTTGCAGCGTTCGTCATGATCTCGTTCTCTCCCTGTCGCATCGCCGAGCGTCCCACGGTCTCAAGCGCGTGGGTCGCTCATTGCCTCAACACTCTAGACCGTTGCGCCCGAGGCATTTCCGGCGCATTTTTCGCCGTACATGGCCCCGATTACCCGACGGCGGTCGTCGGCGTCGTTCCCGACGGAGCCACTTTTGCCGGTTTGACTTGCGCCTTCGCGACGGGCGGCGCCGAGCTGAGGACAGGCGAGGAGGGAACGCTCAGGTTGACGACAGTGACGCCAGCGAGAGAGACGTGGTCTGCCAACAGTGTGGTCAACGCGACTACTTTGTCCGAGAGCGCGGTTGCGTTGCCAAAGACAACGACGGGTCCCGATGACAAGGTGATGCTCAGTTCGTCACTCGGCGAATAACTGACCTCTCGCACCTGGGACACGAGCGCGATCGGCAGTGCGTCGGCGAGGGCGACCTCGCTGCCGAGCGTCGCGGTTGCGACAGACCCGGGAGAGGGCATCGGGGAGATCTGGCGCAGACGAACGAGGCCAGTGGTGCGAAGCGTGCGAAACCCGAGCGCGCGCCCCTCGGCGTCGAACAGCTCCCAGCGGTGCCGGCGGATGCTGGCCTCGGCGACAGGGACCCGTTCCGTGACGCTGATCGCAACGGACTTTGGCCAGTGGCGGATGACCGTCGCGGTCTTGATCCACGGGAGTGATTCGATACGCGCCGAGACCGCAGCTGGATTGACGTCGATCAACGGAGGGCGGCTGTCGAGTCCGGCGGTCGCGATGATCTCGGCAGCGGGCGTCTCGTGCGCGCCGACCACCGTGACCGAGGCGACATCGAACAACGAGGTGTGCAAGACGAGGAAGGCACTCGCGATCAGTGCGGGGATTGCGAGCAGCGCGGTCACGCGCACGAGGCGCCGTCGGGAGGAGCCCCGGGCGCGAGCGGGTGCCTCCGGTTGGTCGCGCACGCTTGCTGACGTGGCTCGCGATGGGACGGGCGTCGTCTGTTCGCGAGCCGGTCTTGCGGAGCGCGTCGCGCGCTTTGCGGGTGTCTTTCGCGCGGCCTGTGGTGCTCGATCACCAGACCGTCGAACGGTGGCGCGCGTCCGCGTCCCCCTGTGCGCCTCCGTGGCCCCGGCGCGCTGATCCGCGCGCTTGGCCGGCTTGCGGACCGTCCGCTTGGCGGTCACCCTCTTGCCCGGTTTCTTCGGCCGCGGGGACTCGGGCGGCGTCATCGATCAAATCCCACCATGCGCAGCTCGGTGACGAGTTCGATGCCGAACGACCGAGCGACGGTGGCCCGGACAATCTCGATCAGGGCCCGCACATCTCCAGCATTGCCGCCGGAGTCGACCTGGATGAAGTTGGCGTGCTTCGTCGAGACCACGGCACTTGCGTAGCGGAGTCCCTTGAGTCCCGCGGCGTCGATGATCCGGCCCGCGGAGTCTCCGGCCGGATTCGTGAACACCGAGCCACAGTTCCTCCCCCCGGGCTGGTGGGTCCGGCGCCAGCTGACGATCTCCTCGAGCATCTCGGTGGACTCCGTGGAGTTCGCGCCCGGCAAGCCCTGGAGGCGCGCCTCGACCACAATCTCACCCGAGTGCACGTTGGTGTGTCGATAGGAGCAGTCGAGATCGCGTCGCGCGCGCCACGCATCCGTCGCGCGTGCGAGGTCGACCACGCGGGCACTCACGAGGTTCGCCTCCATCTCCGCACCATGGCCGCCGGCGTTCATCGTCACCGCTCCGCCGACGGTTCCCGGAATGCCGACCGCCCACTCGAGGCCACCGACACCACCCGCGACGCTCCGCCTCGCGAGCACCGGACAGGCAACCGCCGCTCCCGCGGTGATGGCACCGCTCTCATCGTCGATGACGAGGTCACCGAAGGTCCCGCCGAGGTGGATTGCGAGTCCGGAAAATCCGCGGTCGGCGACGAGAAGATTCGAACCGTTGCCGAGCATGAGCACCTCGATCCCGCTGTCGTGCACCGCGGATGCAACACGTTCGAGGGACTGCTCGTCGACGACCTCGGCCAACAGAGCCGCCGGCCCACCGACGCGGTAGGTGGTCCTGGTCCCGAGCGGAGCCGAACGCACGACGAGGTCGCCGATCCTCTCGATGCAGGCGCGTACCCGGTCGTCTACGGGCATCCGATCACCACGTCAATGCGAGGAGTTCGTCGGGAAGTCCCGTGAGGTCACCGGCGCCGAGCGTCAGACAGCAGTCGCCGGGACGGAGTTCGCGTCTGAGCGTCTCGACGAGATCGCGGTGCTGCGCGACGAAGCTCACCGACGCGTCGGGATCGGCATCGACCACTGCGTCAGCGACGAGTTTCCCGGTGATGCCGGGAATCGGAGCCTCGCCCGCGGGGTAGATGTCGGTGACGATCACGCGGTCGGCACCCCGGAATGCCGGCCCGAAGGCGCTGGCGAGCTGCTGGACGCGCGAGAAACGATGCGGTTGAAAGACCGCCACGACACGGTTCCATCCCCCCTGGCGCGCGGCGCCGAGTGTTGCTGCGATCTCGCCGGGGAGGTGCGCGTAGTCGTCGACGAAGGTGATTCCACCGGCCTCGCCGCGAAACTCGAATCGTCTCGCGACGCCGGCAAACCGCGCGAGCGCGCGTTGGGCGAAGTCGAGTGGAATGCCGAGCCGGAATGCGACCGCGATCGCCGCCGCGGCGTTGCGCGCATTGTGCTCTCCAGGGACGGGCAACTCGAATCGCCCGAGCGTCGTGCCGGCGCGTTCGATGTGGAACGCGATGTGCGCGCGACCGGTCGAGAAATCACAGATCCGGAGCTGTGCCTCCTCGCTGAACCCAAAGGTCGTCGCTCCCTCGGGCGCGATTGACATCGCAACGGGATCATCGGCGCAGACGACGGCCGCGGTCGCCGCTTTGGCCATGAAGGTGGCGAATGCCTCCTTGAGCGACGCGAAGGAGCCGTAGTAGTCGAGGTGATCGGCCTCGATATTGGTCACCACCGCGATCTCGGAGGCGATCTTGAGAAATGTCCCATCGCTCTCGTCGGCCTCGACGACGAGCATCTCGCCGCTGCCCCACACCGCGTTCGTCCCGATCTCGTTCACCTCGCCACCAACGAGGAACGACGGAGCGCGGCCGGCCTCGACGAGGATCAGGCTGAGCATCGAGGTCGTGGTCGTCTTGCCGTGCGTCCCTGAGACGGCAAGCGTGAAGCGCTCGTCACAGATCGCTGCGAGCAGATCCGACCGGCGGAGCACCGGGATGCCCGAGCGCAGCGCCTCTTGGTACTCGACGTTCTTCTCCGGAATCGCGGTGGAGATCCCGACGAGCTGGGCGCCATCGACATTTCGTGCATCGTGGCCGATTGCAACCGCGATGTTGAGCGCGCGCAACCGGTCGAGAGCAGCAGAGTCCTTCAGGTCGCTTCCGCTCACGCGATGTCCCATTGCGAGCAAGACCGTGGCGATCGCGCTCATCCCGGCTCCGCCGATACCGACGAGGTGGATCGCGCGAAGCGTCTTCAGGTCGACATGCGCCGTTGTCTGTGTGTTCATAACGATGTCCTAGCCGACTTTTCCACGCGCCTGGTCCAGCGGTTTACGCCTTACCACGTTATCGACTAAACCCGCGATGACCCCGGCGGCTCCCCGACGGCCGAGCGCACGCGCCGCGAGGCCCATCCGCTCGAGCGATGCGCGATCGCCGATCAGCCCGGTGACGAGTTCGACAAATGCCCCGTCGGTCATCTCGTCATCGGCGACGACCGCACCACCGCCGCGCGCGAGCTCCTGCGCGTTCATCCGCTGATGATCGTTCGGGGCTCCCGCGAGCGGGAAGAGAATGGCCGGGACCCCGGTGACGGCGAGTTCGGCAACCGTCATCGCACCCGACCGACACACCATCAGGTCTGTCGCACTCAACAGGGCGGGCACCTCGTCGGTGAATGGAACCAATAGGTAGTTCCCACCGAGGCGCGCGGATTCGGTCGCGTCGCGCATCTGCGCGTAGTTGCGCGCGCCCACGACGTGGAAGATGAAGATGTCGTCACGTGTCACATACGCGTGAGCGAGCGCGACGCCGAGCTCGTTGAGTCTTCGCGCGCCGAGGGAGCCTCCGACGATCGTGATGCACATGCTCTTCTCGGGGATCCCGAGGAGCGCTCTCGAAGCGGAACGTTCACGTCCGTCACGCGTCACCAACTCGATCGCTGTGCGCACGGGCGCTCCAGTCACCACCGACCGCGGCAGCTGTGTGCCGGGGAATCCCACGGCACTCGCCGTCGCATGCCGCGCGATCGCCCTGTTGACGCGTCCCGCGACGGCGTCCACGTTGATGACGACGACCGGAATCCTCATCGCGACCGCGGCCATCGAGCTCGCAAGGGAGGCATAGCCTCCGACGCTGATGACGACGGCCGGACGTCGCCGCGCGAACATCGCGACCGACGAAACGGTCGCGCCGAGCAGACCGAGCACCGCGCGCACATTCGCGACGCGGGCGCCCCGCGCGAGGCCGCGACCCGGCAGCAGCGCGATCGCATAGCCGGCGTCGCGCACGATGGCTCCCTCCATGCCACGACGCGAACCGACGAAGCCGATCTGGCTCTTGTCGTATCCGATTCCGACCAGCGCGTCCGCAACCGCGAGCGCGGGGAAGATGTGGCCCGCGGTGCCTCCGCCGGTGATGATGATCGATGGTGGATGCACCGGGGGCAACCGACTCCTAGGAGCGTCGCGTCTGGCGGTCGGGTCGAAAGAACCGACCTGCGACAGTGCTCATCAGACGCTGCGCGGGCTCGTTCGGCGCGGTCTTGGTTCCGCTGTGGCGCGCGATGTTGACGAGCAGTCCGACGGCGGTGAGGATCGCG
>DAIDIA010000086.1 GCA_027459565.1 Acidimicrobiaceae bacterium
TCCTTCCTGGCTACAGGTAAGTTCTGGGTCAACAACCATGCGCACATACTGAGTGGTACGGATCGATGCGATGTTCGCTTTCTCTCCTACGCAATTGAGAACTCCGACATGTCTGGGTATTTAACTGGTTCAACGCAGCCGAAGCTGACGCAACAGTCACTTCTTTCAATGCGCTTCCATTGGCCTCCCATCGCCGAGCAACGGGCAATCGCCGAAGTCCTCGGAGCGCTCGACGACAAGATCGAGGCGAATCGCTGCGTCATAGGTGCTGCCAATGCTGTGCTCGATGCCATATTTTGGGCTCACGCAGTGGACTCGGAGTCAACAACCGCGAGCGAGGTTGTTGATCCGATTCTAGGGGGCACTCCTTCTCGGGCTAACCCTGACTACTGGTCGGGATCAATACCGTGGGCCTCTGCCAAAGATGTCGCGGCAGCATCAGATGGCGTTCTTCTCGGAACGGCAGAGTCAATATCTGAACGTGGGCTCGCAGAAAGCCCTGCCAAGCTGGTCGGTGAAGGAGTGTCGATTATCACCGCGCGCGGGACGGTTGGACGTCTCGTGAGGACAGCACTCCCTTCGACTTCGTTCAACCAGACTTGTTACGCACTCGTGCCTCGCGGCGACCTGCCACCCCTCTTGCTCTACCTAGGTATGAAGCGTGCCCTTGACCGCCTATCAGGGTTGACGCATGGCACGATTTTTTCGACGATCACGAAACAGACCTTTGACGTGCTTCCCATCAATCTTCCGGCCGACGACGAATGGCGTCGTTTGTCTGCTCAACTGGAGTCGACGGATAGGCTTGTCATTGCGCTCCTCGTTGAGAATGAGCGACTCACTCGCATTCGCGATGCGCTCCTTCCCAAGTTGATGTCTGGCGAACTTCGCGTCCGTGATGCGGAACGTCTCGTTGAGGACGCGGTGTGAAGTCCTTCATCGCTGAGTCCGGCGTTGAGGAGGTCTGCCTTGATTACCTCGCGGACCTCGGCTGGGACGTGTTGTACGGACCGGAGATCGCACCGGGCGAGGCGCGAGCCGAGCGATCCAGCTATCGCGAGGTCATTCTGGAGGACCGTCTCCGGTCGGCCATCGCGACACTGAACCCAAAGCTCACTCCAGCTGTCATCGACGAGGTCATTGGGACGGTGCGCCGTCCTGAGAGCATTGACGTCGTTGCCGAGAACTGGCGCATCTACCGCCTGCTGACGGCGGGGGTACCCATCGAGCGGCGGACGGAGGACGGAGAGTCCCGCCACGACGTCGCCTGGCTCGTGTACTTCGAGCATCCTGACAAGAACAGGTTCCTGGCGGTCAACCAGTACACGGTCGAGGGTGACCAGAGCACCCGGCGCCCGGACATCGTGCTGTTCGTGAACGGCCTGCCGCTCGGCATTGTGGAGTTGAAGGTTCCCGGGGAGGAGCGTGCCACGCTGCGAGGGGCCTACGACCAGCTCCGCACCTATGCCGCCGAGATTCCATCCCTGTTGGCGTATAACGCGACGTCGGTCATCTCGACGGGGACCCAAGCCCGCATGGGGCCGATCTCAGGTCACTTCGAGCACTACGCCCCATGGAAGACGATCGACGGGAAGAGGCTTGCTGCGCCCGGCACTCCTGAGATGGAGGTGCTCGTCCGTGGCGTCTTCGAGCATGCACGGTTCCTGGACCTGGTGCGCAATTTCATCAGTTTCTCGGACGAGCGGGGTGGTGTCGTCAAGCGGCTTGCGAAGTACCACCAGTTTCATGCCGTCAACAAGGCGATCGACGCCACGGTCTCGGCCATCGACCGGGGCGACGGCCGGGCCGGTGTGGTCTGGCACACGCAGGGCAGCGGCAAGAGCCTGGAGATGGTCTTCTACGTCGGGAAGATCATGCGCCACCCGGCCATGGCAAATCCGACCATCGTGCTGCTGACGGACCG
>DAIDIA010000087.1 GCA_027459565.1 Acidimicrobiaceae bacterium
TCTCTTGCCGATCTCGACGTCGCCTCGCCTGCGGTGATCGTCGTCGGACGCGTGGCCGCACTGGATTTCTCGGATCCAGAGTTTGCCTCGCTCCTCGCCAGATGATGCTGCCCCTGGCCCTTGATCTGAAGGGTCTGCGCGTGCTTGTGCTCGGGGCAGGAGCGGTGGGCGCGCATAAGGCGCGCCAGCTGCTCGAGGTTGGCGCGAGAGTCGACGTGATCTCCGAACGAGTCATGGCCGAACTTCCTCCGGGCATCAGCTCGCTCAAGGTCCGGCGGTTCGCGAGCGGCGATCTTGAAGACTATTGGCTGGCGGTGTCCGCAACGGGAGATCCTCTCGTCAATGACCTCGTCGTGAAAGAGGCGACCCGACGCCGCGTCTGGCTCAATGTCGTCGACGATCCGGCGCGTTCCAGTTTCTTCTTTACCGCCCTTCACCGAGCCGGCGACGTCGTTGTCTCCGTATCGACTCAAGGATCTTCTCCCGCGCTCGCGCAGGAACTACGAGATATCGTCGCCGAAGTACTGCCCAAGAACGTCTCGCGGGTCGCCCGACAGCTACGAGATGAGCGGCGCGTCGTCCATTCGAACGGAGGCAGCACAGAATCTCTCAACTGGCGTGCCCGCGTGCGGTCACTCCTGTACGAATCTTGAAGGATCCCACGAAACGCCCCGAATGGGGCGGTGTCGGCCGAGCTCAGTAGTGCGGCGGACGCTCAAAATCTCGATCGTTCAGAGATCGGAGAAGCTCCTGGTTCGCCCTCCGAAGGCGGTCGATCTCGAGGCGAAGTCTGCGAATCTCCTCCTGAAGAGCGCTGATCGCATCGTCATCCTCGTCTTGATCCGAGGTCATCTCAGTCGACCGGCACTTCCATCTCGCCACTCATCATCGCGTAGTAGCGGTAGTTCGCGAGCATTCCCTTCTCTCCACCAGCCGCGCCCCTCGGACGATCCGGCTGGTGTTCCGATCTCAGATACTCGATGTCACCCTCGGGGAGTGGTTTCGGGTCTCCAAGAAGATAGGCCTCATAGGTGATCTTGAGGAGTTCGTTCAATTCGAGGGCGCGGACGGTCGCGTCCTCAATGCTTGTGCCGACAACGGTGATCCCGTGGCCGCGCATCAGAGCCACCTTCTTCTTGCCCATGAAATGAGCGAATCGCTCTCCTTTGTCATGGTCGTGAATCGTGATGCTCGTCGGATAGGTGTCAATTCCGTCAACGGCGAGTTTCGCCCCCTGATACACGCGACCGTGCATCGGAAAGATCTCCTTTTCGCAGATTGTCAGGAGCATTGCGTGCCGGGGATGCATATGCACCACGGATCGGATCTCCGGATTCTGACGGAAGATCCACGTGTGGAGGAAGCTCTCACTCGGTGACCGGACGCCGGCGCGTCCGCCTTCCAGCGTGTTTGAATCGAAGTCAACCTCGACAATGTCCGACGTCCGCGTGTAACGCACCCCGAGTTGGTCAGCACCTTTGCCCCGAATGAGAATCGAATCCGACTCGCCGTCCCAGTAACTCACGTGTCCTTCGGCACCGTGAGTCATGTCCCACGCTCCAAGTATCCGGCAGGCCTCCGCGAGTTGTTCCGCTACCTGTCTGTTCATCACCATCTGCAATGCCCCCTTGAGCCCGTCGTATCTGTCTCCACCGTACTGGGTGCAAAGTGGCGGACGCCTCGGATTTGAACCGAACCAAACCGTCTCGCAATAACGCGGACCGATTCTCGATCCGACGAGGCAACCCGTCCTCACTAATGTGCGGGACGGTGGACCTTCCGTTCGCCATGGCAGATGACACAGGCAGGCGATAACGTCGCCTCATGTTGTACCTGAACGAAGCCCCCGATATTCGGCCACTCGTTCGTTCGCTTGCGGAGCTACTCGTCGATCCTCTCGAAGATCCCATGGCTCGGGAATGGGTGGCAGTGCCGACATCGGGCATGCAGCGATGGACAAAACTCCAGCTCGCTCGGTCTCTCGGTTCCTCGCCGGATCGCGAGGACGGAATATCGGCGAATATCGACTTCAACTTTCCGGGCAAGCTCCGGCAACTCGTCATCGATGCTTCCCATCCTGGTTCCGATGGCGAAGCGAGCGACCCGTGGCATATCGATCGATTGGTTTGGACGGTACTTGAGGTTTTGGAGGAGAGTGCGCATGGGATCCAGAGCCCAATCATGCCTGATCTACCCGAGGGGGCATCTCCTTATGGCCGCGCGCGCAGGATCGCCGATCTGTTTGATCGGTACTCTCTCCATCGACCCGAGCTCATTGAACATTGGCGCTCGGGCAGAGACGTTGACCCGACTGGCACCGCATTGGCGGCCGAGCTCTCGTGGCAGCCAGAGCTCTGGCGCCGAGTGCGGAGTCGCATCGGAGTGGCGAGCCCCTCTGAACGTCTCGGTCCACTTCTGGAGCGTCTGAGAGTCGGAGATCTTGACCTCGACCTGCCTCCGCGAGTTTCGATCTTTGGGATCACCTCTCTTCCCGGCGGGAGTGGCTTTCTCGAGCTCGTTGGGGCGATCGCCGTCGAGCGAGACGTTCACTGCTACTTCCTTGAACTGTCTCCCGATGCCGCGAGACGCGTTGCGACTGGCCCAGAGATGGGAGCCGGTAACCCCTCGCTGTTGCGCTCTCGTGATCGCTCAGAGGAGCTCCTGCACCACCCACTCTTGATGTCGTGGGGCTCTCCGGTGCGAGAGCGTGCGGCCATCTTTGCCCTTGCGGGACACGGACGGGAATCCCTGGCGATCCAGGAACTCGAAGAGCGATCCGGTTCTGGAGGTTTGCGTTCCCAGGGAACGTTGCTCGCCCGGATCCAGAGTGATCTCCGCGAGGACCGTGCTCCCGACGGAGCCTTCGAGATGGCGCCAGATGACTGGTCCATCCAAATCCACGGATGCTATGGCCCGGCAAGGCAGGTGGAGGTGCTGCGCGATTCGATCCTGCACTTGTTGCAAGACGACCCAGACCTCGAAGAGGAAGAGATCGTTG
Organism: Acidimicrobiaceae bacterium; assembly: GCA_027459565.1. Taxonomy (GTDB): domain Bacteria; phylum Actinomycetota; class Acidimicrobiia; order Acidimicrobiales; family Bog-793; genus CAIVND01. The sequence goes on from DAIDIA010000087.1 coordinate 2,999, forward strand.
TGTTGTGCCCGTCGATCGAAGACTTCGCACCGTTTGTCGAGGCCGGATTCGGTCTGCCGATATCGATGGCTCGTCTTGAAGAACCGCAGCTGCCGGGATCGCATGGAATGACAGCTCCAACATTCTCCTATCACATGAGTGACCGGTCTCTTCGCACGACGAATCCGCTCCTTCAGGCATTTGATGCATTCCTCGATCTGGTAGGGAGTCGATGTGGCGCATCCGAGGTGCTTGAGTTCATTGCCCTTGACCCTGTCAGCAGGAGATTCTCCCTCCACGAGGACGCTGTGCAGAAGATTGTCCGGTGGACTCGCGCGGGCAACGTACGTTGGGGCCTCAGTGCAGCTCATCGCGTTGCAATGGGTTTTGGCGAGCAATACGAGCTGAATACCTGGAGAGCAGCGCTTGAGAACCTCCTGATTGGAGTTGCAACTCATGATTTCGAGTTCGGACTTGCTGCGGGAGAAGTTGCGCCCATCGGCGTTGAGGGAGACGAGATTGAAATTGTCGGCCAGTTCGCGGAGCTGCTTGACCGACTCGAAGTTTTCGTCGAGAGATTCTCCCAGGCGCGGACGCCTCGTCAGTGGTGCGAGGAGTTTGAAAGGGCGGGCAGGGATCTCTTCGAAGTAGATCCGTCGCAGACGTGGCAGTCTGAGGCACTTCGAAGACTGCTCGCGAACATCGCCGAAAGCGCGATCTGTCGCGGTAGTGAGTGTCTTGTCGAGGTAACCCTTGCGGACATGCGACGTGCGATTGCCGAGAACCTTCTCGGCGCACCCGGAAGGTCGGAGTTCTTCCGCGGCGGGGTAACCGTAACCTCACTCACCCCTCTGCGTTGGATTCCTTTCAAGGTGGTGTGCCTCCTCGGTCTCGATGACGCGATCTCACGCAACACACAATCCAATGGGGACGACGTGATGGCACTCGCGCCTCAGCTCGGTGATCCGGATGCGCGGTCGGAGATGCACCAATCCATCCTTGAGGCAATTCTGTCCGCGCGAGCACAACTTGTCGTGACCTACAACTCCCATGATCCGCAGACGAATCTTCCCGTTCCACGTTCGGTGGAACTTCTCGAACTTGAAGAGACGATTGTTCAGACGCTGACACCGACGTCGCAGTCCTTCTACCGCCAAAATCGCGAAGTCGTTCATCCACGACAGTCTTATGATGACCGCAACTTCGAATCCGGGCGTCTCGGACACGAGGGTCCGTGGAGCTTTAACGCGTCCGCTCTCGCGGGCGCGAGCGCTCGGCGGACCCAGGACGACCGGCCCCGTCTACTGTTGGGTCATCCCATAGAGATCCCACAGGACGAGCACGATCTCCCATTAGACGCCCTGCGCGAGTTTCTCCGCCACCCCGTGCGGAGCTTCCTTCGCAAGAGCCTCCAGATCTATCGGCCGTTTGATCAGATCGAATCCTCTGACGAACTCCCGGTCGCATTGGAGCCTATTGAGCACTTCGAGATCGGTCGTCGGCTGCTTGCTGCGAGGCTCGAGCTTCCGGATGCGCGAGCGTGGCGCGAACTGAGAGATTCGTGGTGGGCGAGAGAACACGCCCGCGGATCGTTGCCAGTCGGTCAATTTGCGCAAGTAGCCCGCCGAAAGGTTGAAGACGAGGTCGATGCCCTGATCGAGGTATTGGTGGAATTGGGCATCGATCCCTCGCGTACTGACGAGAAGACGATGGCCCTTCGCGTTGAGGTCGAAGAGATGAGCTCGAAGGCAAGAGGAGTCGCGGGGTCGCTCATCGTGGGTGATCACAAATGTCGAAACGGCTCGACATGGCGCGGCTCGTGGAGTGCAAGGTTCTCGAGGCTCCGACCTGTTGACGAACTTGCCGCATGGCTAGATCTACTCGTCCTCACCCTCCACGCGCCTAGTACGCACTGGACGAGCCTGTCGCTTCGAAGAGTGCCCGTTGGCGACCAAGGGATTGGTGTGGTGAGCCTCGCTGTCGCGGGTGAATCGGAAACGGCGCGGCTCGAGAATGCTCGAATCGGTCTTGCAGCAATAGTTCGACTCGCCGAGCTTGGCCGGAACGAACCCCTCCCTCTCTTCGCCGGACTCTCAAAGACGCTCTACTACGGAACGCCCGATGAGAGTGACTGGGTGAGCACGCGCGAGAGCTATTTCACCGACGGAACAGATCCGGACAATGTACTCGCGTTCGGGAACATCAAATTGACTGATCTGCTGCAGATCCCGGCACGGAGCTCTGATCCGGGTGTGGGGCAGGGTCGTGCGACGCGTCTCGCGAGGTTCCTCTGGGGAACCTTTGACAACACCTGCATTCGAGACGTGCTCGAGACTCCTGAACGGATTCTGGCGAAATGAATGGCCAACAATGACCACCAGCTCTGATTTCGATCTTCTTGGTGCGATCCCTCTCGAGGGGAGGTCGTCGATCGAGGCAAGTGCCGGGACCGGAAAGACTTACACCCTGTCGGCGCTCGCGACACGCTACGTGGCCGAAACCGAGGTGACGATCGATCAGATCCTCGTGGTGACCTTCGGGAGACTTGCTGCGAGGGAGCTGCGGGAGAGGGTCCGCGCACGCATCTCCACGACGGCGCGTGCACTGTCGGATCTGGTTCCGACGGACGAAGACGATCGAATGATTCGGCACCTCGCTGCTTTCGATCGCGAGCTCCACCAAGGCAGACTGGAAAGGGCCCTGCTGGATTTCGATACATCGACGATCACGACGATTCACAGTTTCGCGCAGCAGATCCGATCAATGCTCGGAGCGTTCGCACGACTTGATTTTGATGCGAATCTCCAGGACGACACCGACGAGATCGTCAATGAAGTGGTTGCTGACGTTCTCTCGGAAGAGGCGCTGCGAAATGTCGATGTCAATAGC
>DAIDIA010000088.1 GCA_027459565.1 Acidimicrobiaceae bacterium
AACACCTCGCCAAAGGGCTCGACATCCACGCTGAGGGGATCGATCAACGCGATGCCGTCGGACCACGCGACCTGCAGAAGGGCAAGTTTCGCGAAGTAGGTACGTTCGCGATGGAACTCGGTGTCGATTCCATAGAGTGGCTCGTCGACAAGGTGCTTCACGAGCGACCGGAGAGCCTCATCGGATGCAATCAGCTTGGCCTCGCGGATCTGGGTCTCGACACGTTGCATATCGACAGATTCACTCATGTTCAACCGCCATAGTTCATCCGTGTGTCTTGCATTGACAAGACCTCGACCGTCTCTCCGTCGGCAATTGCAGGACCGACGAAGACATCGATCACCTCTCCGATGAACAAGGTGTGCGATTCGAAGCGCACCTGTGTCACGGGCCCGCACTCGAAGTAACCAAGAGCATCCGCCAGAACGGGAAGTCCTGTCGTGCGCGCATCGGCATAGGCCACTCCGTTGAGCGTCATCGCTGCTCGGAGATCAATGCACGGTTTGACGAACTTTCGCGCGACCGTCCGGTCCTCGCGCGCGACGAGCGAGAGGGTGAACCGACCATCCGCAGCGATGAGTCGGTGGGTGAGCGCAGAGTTCTCCACCGATACGCCGATCAGTTTCGGCGTCGTCGAGACCTGCGTTGCCCAATTGAGCGTCATCAGGTTGCGGGTTTCACCAGATTGCGATCCGAGCAGATAGAGCCCACTTGGCATTGACCAGAAGAGGCGGCGGCGCTGATGATCGAATGCCTCATCATCGCGGCCAGAGAGGGGATCACGCGGTATCCGGGCTTGACTTGCCTGAGGGTCAACCGGCGATTGGGAACTCATCTTGAGTCAGCGAACTCCATAACTGGCGATTCGCGACTCGGCCTCGGCATAGATCGCCCGGCCAAGTCGGAGATACCGCTCGAACGTGACCATCTTTGCACTCGAGAACGATTCCGCGCCATAACACAGCCGAGTTCCCGGGCCCCAGTATTTCGTGAATGCGGTGTTCAGTTGGTTCGTCACGGTCGCGTCCGGGGTCGGCAGCGTCGCGTAGACCTGATCGATATCGGCACTGAATCCGACGCAATCGGTCCTGAGACCAGAGAGGTCGCGAAGGCGGATACCCGCATCGATTCCCGCGAGGTCGGATCTGATCTGAGAGTCCGCGCTGACATAGTTCTGCTGCGTGGCCCACGACTGCATCTTCGATCGCATCGAAACAGGTTGGCTCGAACAGCTGCTCAAAGCGAGGGCGAATGCGCACGCGGTCAGCGCCGCACCAAGAGCGGAGCGCAACGTCTCTCCCCTCAAGCGAAGTCGAGCAGGTGAAGATCTCGGCGTCCGCGTCGGATCAACAGGTACCGTCCGGCAATCAGCTCTGTCGGCGAGAGCACCGGGGCACTCGCGTCGACACGGCGATTGTTGACGTACGCTCCCCCCTGGGCGACCGTCTGGCGGGCGATGTTCTTCGAGGAGACGAGTCCGGACTGCACGAGAATGTCGACGATGTCAATCTCGCCGGCGTCGAGGGCCGCTCGATCGAGCGTCGACGACGGCGCGTCGTCAAGCGCAAGCAAGAGCGTCTCCGCGTCGAGCTCTTTGATCGATTCGCCATAGAGGGCATCCACGGCGCGCTCGACCCGTCGGCACTCGTCCGTGCCGTGAACAAGCTCGAGGATCGCGCGCGCGAGCTCGCGTTGGGCAACCCGATCCTGTGGACGCTCTTCGGTCCTTTGATCGAGTTCAAGGATTGCCTCATGGGAGAGGAAGGTGAAATAGCGCAGGTACGTTCCGACGATCTCGTCCTCGAGGCGCACAAAGTACTGGTAAAGGGCGAACGGGCTCGTCCGTCTCGCGTCGAGATAGAGCGCGCCTCCCTCGCTTTTGCCGAACTTCGTACCATCGGACTTGAGCACGAGCGGAGAGGTCAGCGCGTACGCAGAGCTCGCACGCGTCCGGCGGATGAGATCGATTCCCATGGTGATGTTGCCCCATTGGTCACTCGCCCCCATCTGCAGTGTGCAGCCGTATTCATCGAACAGATGCAAGAAGTCGTAAGCCTGGATCAGCATGTAGCTGAACTCCGTGTAGGAGATACCTTGCTCGTCCCGATCGAGCCGAGAGCGCACGGACTCCTTCGAGACCATCTGATTGACGCTGAAATGCTTTCCGACGTCGCGGAGGAAGTCGATGAAGGAGATCTCTGCAATCCAGTCCGCGTTGTTCACCAGGATCGCCCGAGCCGTGCCCGCCTCATCGGAGAAGTCGAGGAAGCGTTGAAGCTGTGGAGTGATGCCTTCGAGATTATGTGCGATCTGATCGCGATCGAGCAGCTGACGCTCCTCGCGTCTCCCACCGGGGTCTCCGATCATTCCCGTCGCGCCGCCGGCGAGGACGATCGGCCGATGTCCCACCTCTTGCAGGCGTCTCAGATTGCACAGCTGCAGAAGGTTGCCCATGTGCAAAGAGTCCGACGAGGGGTCGAATCCGACGTAGACGGTGAGGCCACCCGCATCGAGCGCGCGAAGAAGCGACTCGTCGCTGACCTGATGGATGAGACCGCGAAATCGCAGGTCCTCGGTGAGCTTCGCCATCTCCCTAGCGTGCCACAGGTCCTCGCGTCGGCGAAATCATCGGATCCAAGGTCCATCGCGTCCCGGAGATCACCCATCGACAGCAATGACATTTCTATGCTGGTATTGATATACCTCTGGAGGTCGAACCAACTCCTGCAGGAGCATCAAGCGAGGGAGCAGGCAATTTCGTGGACAGCAGCAGCGATCGTGGTCACGTGATTGACGTGACGCCTCCGGTTCAGGACCCCGTCGCGACCAAGAATGCGGACGCGTCGATCTGGCCCGCCCACGAGCTCATCGAAGACCTGCACACGGCCTTTGTCTCGCGCGCCATCAACGACCGGGAGATCTCTCTCCAGAAGCAGGGGAAGGTCTTTTTCCAGGTCTCGGGCGCCGGGCACGAGGCATTGCTACTCGCCCTGGCCCGTAATCTGCGCGTCGGTTACGACTGGTTCTACCCCTACTACCGCGATCAGGCGCTCATGCTCGGGCTCGGCGAGACTCCCGGGCAGATCTTCCTCGCCTCGACCGGATCGGCGGACGACCCCTCGTCGGGTGGACGTCAGATGCCGTCGCATTGGGGCTTTCCGAACAGTCACGTGATGACGGTCTCGAGTGCCACCGGTAGTCAGTGCATTCCCGCTGTCGGATGCGCGGAGGCGACCACCTATTTCGCGCGTCATCGCGACATCGCGCCCGATGACTTCCATGAGGACGAGATCACCGTTGTCGCGCTCGGCGACGGCGCGTGCTCCCAGGGAGAGTTCTGGGAGGCGATAAACGCCGCGAGCCTGATGAGACTCCCCCTGCTCTTTCTCATCGAGGACAACGGCTGGGCGATCTCGGTCGCCACCGAGGAACAGACCCCGGCGCCGATCAGCCAGCTCGTCTCGTCGTGGCCGGATCTGAAGATCGTCGAACTCGACGGATGCGACTACCTCGCGTGTCGTCGCGCCTTCGAGGAGATCGTCGCCGACCTCCGGGCGGGGAATGGACCGTGTCTCGTCCAGGCGAGGGTGACGCGCCCGTATGCCCACTCGAGCGCCGACATGCAGACCAAGTACCAGACTCCCGATGAGATCGTCACCGAACTCGAGGCGGATCCGATCCCGAGGTTCGCGAAGACGCTCGTGGAGTGCGGGATCCTCGACGAGGCGGGGGTGGCGAAGCTGAGGAAGTCTGCCTTCGATCTCGTCGCGCAGGCTGCGCAGGAGGCACTCGGAGCCCGCCGGCCCGATCCCGCGACGATCGCCGACCACGTCGTCGACCTTCCGGTCTTTGACGAGGATCGCTCTCTGCTCAAGGGCGACGGAGAGGTCGTTGCGATGGGAGAGGCGATCCGGCGCACGCTCGATGAACAGCTCGGCCTCGACAATCGAATCCGGGTCTTCGGCGAGGACGTCGCTGACGCGCGGCCGCGTTATCTCGACATCTTGCCCGGCAAGGGCGGCGTCTTCGGCACGACCGTCGGCCTGCAGCGCAACCACGGATCCGACCGGGTGTTCAACACGCCGCTCAGTGAGGCAAACATCGTTGGGCGCGCCGTGGGGATGGGGATGCGCGGC
>DAIDIA010000089.1 GCA_027459565.1 Acidimicrobiaceae bacterium
AAGTTGAAGTTGAACCCACCCGCTCCAAGACCCGGGGTCGTCTGCTCGAAGATCCCGAGGTAGGGGGACTCGCCGAGGATGATCCCGCCGGTGGCAACGTGGTTCTCGATGTTGGTGACGATCGCTCGCGCGGTGTTGATCGGGATCGCGAACCCGAGCGTCGCCCCGCTTCCCTGGTTCGACGAGGCAGCGGTGTCCACGCCGATCACCTCGCCCGCGGCATTGACGAGCGGTCCTCCCGAGTCACCCGGGACGATCGGAGCGTCGGTCTGGATCAGTCCGTGCAGCGTCTCGGTTGCGACACCGGTCGAGTCGCCCGCGGTGATCGTGCGGTCGAGGGCCGAGACGATCCCGCTCACCACCGAGGGGGGTCCACCGATCCCGAGGGCGTTGCCGATCGCGACGACCGGCTGACCGACCTTGATGAGCGATGAATCACCCAGGTGGACATAGGGAAGGTTCGAGACACCCTCGATCTGCAAGAGCGCGATGTCGGAGGTCTGCGGCGGGTCGACTCCGAGCACGTGGGCGCGGAACAGCCCCTTGCGTCCCTGGATGAACACCTTGATGCTCGTTGCGTCGGCGATGACGTGGTTGTTCGTCAACACCTCACCCGAGGGTGTGACGATCATTCCGGTACCGGCCGCCTGCTGGACGGTCGTTCCCGTCTGGGTTGCGATCGTCGTCTCGATGTCGACCACCGCCGGGGTCACCTCCGCAGCGACCGAGGTGACAAAGTTCGTACCCGACGTCGAAGAGGAGGGCGCCAGGGAGGTCGACGGCGTCGTGGGAAGGGCGTTGATACCCGTCGAACCCGCGGGCGCAGTGCTCTGCTGGGTCGAGATCCCGATCGCCGCTCCCGCTCCACCCGCGACGAGCGCGACGAGCGCGACGAGCGCGGCGACACGTCGTCGCTGTCTCGACCGGTGATCCGGTGCGCCGCCATCCGGTGCGCCACCCTCTGACGCGGTGGAAAAGGGGGCTGTACCGAAAGGAGGCGGCGTCGCGCCCGCTCCCGGGACGCGCTCGCCGGTGGCGCCCATTCCCGGAGGCGAGTAGGGCATCGAGAGGGGCATCAGGCCGAATGGCTCGGTCACGGCCTCCGCGTCACCCGGTGTCGGTGTCGCACCGGAGGTGGACTCCTGGCGCGGTGCGGATGGCATCGAGAGCGGCATCAGCGGCTCACCCGCTGCGCCGACGTTGTGCTCGGTGTTGCCTTCCATGTGCTCTTCCATGGTCACTCCCCTGCCCTCGTGTTCCTCGGCGGACGCTGCGCTCGTGTCCTCGCCGATCCGGTCTGAGTCATCATCTGAGTCAACTATTGCGGACCGTTCTTGTTTCTCGCTGAGCCCTGCCTGATGGTTTCCTGAGAAAGTTTTCCCCTCTCACCTTAACGATCCGGTCGATTCCGCCCGGTCGGCGAACCGGCGCGCTACGCGAGCGCCACGAGATCGGCGAGCTCGTCGCTCCAGAGATCCTCGACACCATCGGGCATCAAGAGCACGCGGTCGGGCGAGAGTGCCTGGACGGCGCCGGGGTCATGGGTGACCAGCACGATCGCTCCGCCATACGCGCGAAGTGCCGAGAGCACCTCCTCGCGACTCGCGGGATCGAGGTTGTTCGTCGGCTCGTCGAGAAGCAGCACGTTCGCAGAGGAGACCACGAGCGCGGCGAGAGCGAGGCGGGTCTTCTCCCCACCCGAGAGCGTTCCCGCGTGCTGCTCGGTGCGGTCCCCGCTGAACAGGAATGCTCCGAGGATGCGGCGGATCTCGACATCGCTGACGCCCGCGGGAGCATTTCTGCGCACGTTGAAAAAGACGCTCTCATCGGCACGGAGCGTCTCGTGCTCCTGCGCGTAGTACCCGATCTTGAGGCCGTGTCCGGGAACGACCTCTCCGGTGTCGGGGGACTCGACGCCGGCAAGGACGCGCAACAGAGTCGTCTTCCCCGCACCATTGAGACCAAGGATCACGACGCGGCTCCCGCGGTCGATCGCGAGATCGACACCCGAGAACACCTCGAGCGAGCCAAAGTGCTTCGAGAGCGAATTCGCGACGAGCGGCGTCCTGCCACAGGGCGCTGGCTCGGGGAACCGCAGCTTCGCGACGCGGTCGCGCTCGCGGACGGAGTCGAGTCCCTCCGCGAGACGCGTCGCGCGGCGATCCATCTGGTGCGCGGCCTTGGCCTTCGTCGAGGTCGCGCGCATCTTGTCCGCCTGGCGTTGCAGGGTGACGATCTTGCGCTCCGCGTTCTGTCGCTCGCGCACGCGCCGACGGTCGTCCTGCGCCTGCTGTTCGAGATAGAGCCGCCAGCCGACGTTGTAGATGTCGAGCTCCGAACGGTTCGCGTCGAGATGGAAGACGCGGTTGACACACGCTTCGAGCAGCTCCGCGTCGTGGCTGATGACGATGAACCCGCCCTCGTGGTTCATGAGGAATGAGCGCAGCCAGGCGATCGAGTCGGCATCGAGGTGGTTCGTCGGCTCGTCGAGCAACAGCGTCGGCGCCTTCGAAAAGAGCACGCGGGCGAGCTCGACCCGACGACGCTGGCCACCCGAGAGCGTGCCGAGTGGCTGGGAGAGAATGCGCTCGGGCAGCGAGAGACTCGAGGTGATCGCGGCCGCCTCGGATTCGACCGACCATCCACCGAGCGCCTCGAAGTCCTCCTCGAGACGCGAGTACCTTCGCATCGCGTTCTCCTGCGAGGCACCGACGGAACTTGCCATCATCTCCGCCATCGAATGCATGTCTCGACGCACGACGTCGAGCCCACGAGCGCTGAGGACGCGGTCGCGAGCAAGCACACTGAGATCCCCGGTACGCGGGTCCTGGGGAAGATAGGCAACGGGGCCCGAGGCGCGCACCGACCCCGAGTGCGGCAGCGTCTCGGTGGCGAGCACCTTGGTAAGCGTGGTCTTTCCCGCGCCGTTGCGACCGACGAGGCCGATGCGGTCTCCGGGCGCGATCTGGAAGGACGCGCCGGAGATCAGCGTGCGGCCGCCAGCGGCGAGTTCGATGTTGTGGGCACTGAGCATTTGAGGGAGGAATTCTCGAAATTGGAGGGGAACAGAAATTGTCCCTCTCCATTATCCCATGCATTGTCACCCATCCGATCGCCCTTTGAGCCTGAGCGAGGAGAACCACTAGCGTGAGGCGCATGCCTGGACCCGTCGCGCTCGTCGGAAGTGGTGAATATCTCCCGGTTATGCGACCGATCGACCTCCACCTCCTCGAGGGACGTCCACAACGCGTCGTGATGCTGCCCACTGCGGCCGGTGAGGAGGGCGAGGAGCGTATCCGCTACTGGAACGAGCTTGGCCTCGGTCACTACGCGGGGCTCGGAGTCGAGGCGGTCGTCTTGCCCGTGATGACCCGGAACGACGCGCTCTCGAAAGAGCTCGCCGCAACCATCGAGGGGGCCGGACTCATCTACCTCTCGGGAGGATCTCCCTCCTATCTCGCCGAGACACTCCGTTCGACTCCCGTCGCCGACGCGATCGCGAGGGAGTGGGAACGCGGGGCGGCGCTCGGTGGCTGCTCTGCCGGGGCCTGCGCGCTCACCGCGATCGCGGGTGGCTTTCGCCATCCCGAACAGCTCGGCACCAAGGGCCTCGGGCTGATCGACCACCTCGCGGTCATCCCCCACTTCGACCGCTTCGACCGACGCTCACCCGGACTCGTCACGGAGATCTTGAAAAGGACCCCCGAGGGACTCACGCTGATCGGGGTGGATGAGCGCACCGCGCTCGTGAGTGTTCCGACGGCCCAAGAGCCCGAGGAGTACGTCGTGATGGGCGAGCAGTCCGTCTGGTGGATCGACCGCGATGGGTCACGCGAGGAGTTCACTCCCGGCACCCGGCTGTGCATCAGGCGAGATGGGTCTCCCTCCGCGCTCTCCTGACGGAGCCGCCCCGGTTCCGATGGCCCGGGCGCGCACTTCGAGTGCGAAGCGGCGCGCGCTTCTGGCCAGGTGGACTACGCGCCGGTCTTCGCGACCCGGGCGATCTGCTGGTCGGTGGGCAGCCGGATCTCGCTTGCCAGTCCGACCTTCGTCAAGAGCGTGATCACCACGTACGAGAGATCCACCTGCGCGGCTGTGAGACCGTGTCGCGCGGAACGTGGAAATGCATGGTGGTTGTTGTGCCATCCCTCGCCGAAGGTGAGCAACGCGACGAGGACATTGTTCGTGCTCTTGTCACCCGTGACATAGGGCCGCCTGCCCCAGGTGTGACAGACCGAGTTCACGGCAAAGGTGGCGTGCTGGAAACAGAAGATTCGCACGAGTCCCGCCCAGACCAGCGCCTCGATCCCCCGCGCGTTGCTGCCGGTGATGGCGAACGCGATCAGATAGGGCAGACCGATGGAGATCGCGACCCAGGCGAAATACGCGCGGTCGATGAAGCGGATCATCGGATCATCGAAGAGATCGCGGCCATAGAGCATGCCGCGCTCCATTCCCTTGGTCGATATCAACCATCCGACATGCGCGTGGAAGAAGCCGTAGACGTGATGGAAGAACCCCGGCCCCGCCAGATTCGGCGAGTGCGGATCACCCGCGGCGTCAGATCGCGCATGGTGCTTGCGATGATCTGTCACCCACTGGGTCACCGGACCCTGCAGCGTCATCGCGCCGAGGATCGCGAAGGCCGCCCGCACGGGTTGGGAGGCGCGGAAGGCCTTGTGCGTGAAGAGTCGGTGGTAACCGACGGTGATGCCGAGACCGGTGATCACATAGAAGATTGCGAAAAGATAGAGGTCGAGCGGATGGAGGTCAACGCCCCAGAGCAGGCGGGCCGCGCTGAGTACTCCGAACACGGGAGCGACGAGCGCGACCGAGGTGATGATACGACTCGCGAGCGAGGTCTTCTCGCGCACCGTCGCGACATCGAGGGAAACGGGATTCGTCGCTCCCTCTTCGACCTCACCATCTACTCCCGCATCGATCGATGCGTCCGCCACTATGGCATCGGGTGTCATGTTGCCTCCAGAGAGCTCGGTGCGCGGCGTCGCGGGTGATCGACTGACCTCTCGCGAGTTGGCAAAGGATATCTGTTCAAAGACGGGGCACCGATATTTGCGACTCGCTCCGCACGACCTCGAACGCGCGGGCCACGTCGGTCGCTCGCGCGTCAGTCGATCGCTCCCGGACACGAAACGTCGGCGACGGATCGGGCCGCTCGAGTTCGCGTGCAATCTCGCGGAGCGTGGAGCGAAGCGTCGCTCGACTGAGTCGTTCGGTGAGTTCGCGATCCGAGGTCGCCGCGACCGGAGGGGGCCGGAACTTGCCGCTCACGCGCAGCTCGGTGCGGTCATGGTCGATCGCGCGTACTGCGAGCGTTCCCTCGAAATGCGAGACGGGTCCGC
>DAIDIA010000090.1 GCA_027459565.1 Acidimicrobiaceae bacterium
AATCGACCCGCCCGGCATATGCCCGGCCGAGGGCACGCCGCACTGGGTCGATGGGTCACGCGCACTCCAACGGGACACCCCGGAGGTGCAATTCGGGAGCACGGGGCGATCTCACGAGCAAGAAGATGGCCGCAGCGGGCACGCTATTTGAAGTGGAGTCGGCTCAGAGCCGACTGGATCGAGTAGAGGTAGGCCTCGGTGGTGTACGTCGCCCCGGAGATCCCGTTGATCTGGAGGCTCTGCGCCGCCAACACCTCGCTTTTCAGCATCGGAAGGACCTGATCTGCAATCTGTTGCGAATAGGACTCGGCGGTCTGAAGTCCCACGACCTTGAGTCCAACAATCTTCGCCTCCTGGACGGTGACGCGAACCGCAAGTTGGCCATATCCATACTGCTCCATGGTCCCGGTGGCACTTCGGACCGCGGTCGTGACGCCCCCGTTTGGTGAGGTAGTGGTGGGTGAGCCGCCCGTTGGTGCATTCTGGGCCGTCGGTGCTGACGAATTCGCCGTGTGCTCGACGGAGGCAGTAGTTGAGGTCGTTGCGTTCGTTCCGCCGACTTTCCCACCACCGCCGACTGCAGTGGGCGTCTTGGATCCGCTCGCGTGGAGGACAACCGCGCCAGCGAACCCGACGGCGGCTGCCGTGACGATGATCGAGGTTTGCGCGCGTTTCATCCTTGTTCACCGACTCTGTGGATGCATCGAAGATTCAGCGGGCACCGAAGAGATGGGACTGACCCCTCTCGCCTGCCCCGTATTGTGCGACCGGTCACAGCGAGTACACCTCCGCGTGGATCTTCTCATTGGGGACTCCGATGTTGCGGAGATGTGCCGTCACATGCTGAACAAACTGTTCGGGTCCCGCCACAAATGCCTCGCGCTTAGCCAGATCATCGACCAACGCCGAGAGCCTTTCGACGGGAAACTCCTCTCTGGTCCCCACGATCTCATGGAGGCGACCCCCGCGTTGTTTGACGAGGTTCACGATCTCATCATGGAAGACGAGCTGATCCTCGCTCGATACGCGGAACACGACAACGGGCCGACTTGACCTCGGGAGATCTTCAAGGAGCGAGAGGATCGCGGTGACGCCGATGCCGCCGGCAATCAGGGCAATCCGCTGTGAACGAGCGGCGTAGGAGGTAAAGGCGCCGTAGGGACCCTCGAGTCCGACACGGGTTCCCACCGGAAGTTCGGCGAGCGCCGAGGTGAAGTCGCCGACCTGCTTGATTGTGAGTCGCAGGTACGGAGGATTCGGGCGCGTTGAAATCGAGAATGGATGAGCCTGCCACCAGAACTTTCTTGCGAGGAACCGCCATTCAAAGAACTGTCCACCCGATACTTCAAGTCGTTCGAGATTGCGCCCCTTCAAGATGATCGAGAACACCCCTGGAGCTTCGGAACGCACCTCGTCGATCACCAGCCGGTGCCGCGCGGAACGAAAGACCGGGAGCCCGATGCGGTAGGTGAGCACGAGTCCAGCAGCACCGGCCCAGCAGGCCGACCATATGTCTCGGGTGAGGCCATGACCGACGAACGAGGGACCGAGCACGACCTCATGTGCGAACGCGAGGGAGAGGGCGAGGTACATGAGCAGGTGGAGAGCCCACCAGACCTCTCGGCGCAACCGTCGACGCACCGAATGGATCGAGAGCAGTCCCAACACCACGGTGATTCCGAAACCCGCGGTTGCGACGGCCATGTCGGGAAAGGTTCCCACCAGCGTTGCAAACTCATGGAAGACCCCAGATCGAGCGGACTGGGCATACCCGATCGTCAGAAAGATGACGTGCGCGACAATGAGGGTGATCGTCCATGGAGCTACCTTGCGGTGCCACCTCAGCAGGCCATCCTGACCGAGCACCCGCTCGACGAATGGGATCCGACTGATCAGCAGCACCATCACGAGGAGGAGGTAGGTCCCCGCCATTCCGGTCAGGTTTCCGAGAAAAAGCGCTACCCCACCCGGAGCGGAGAGTTGATGCCGACTCGTGGCAGTGAACGCCAACCCAACGGTGAGGCCAAACCCGGTGGAGACGACTGCGGTGGCGACATCTACCGTCCGCGGCCGAGGCCGTTTCGAGCGTCGAGCGGCCACCGCTCGGCGAGCGGAGTCGGACCGATTGCCTGGAGGGTTACGCCGAGGCTTTGTCTGTGCATTGGGTCGAGCCACCGGCGCTTCCACACTCCTTGTGCGTTCAATCTCGCCGAAGGCTACAGGAGCGTCATCGGTCACAGTACGTCGCCGCCTGCAATTGTGCTTCGCCGCAGGCATCCGAAGTGCCAAGCTCTGTGGCCGAACTCCGGCAGTGGCACCGATGGAAAAGCTCAGAGAGGTTCGCAGTTCACATCGATATGAGGCGAGAGACGGGCAACGCGAAGACTGGCGCGACAGCGCAGCTCCTCGCGACGTGCACGGCGATCACCGACGCGTCTTTCGCGTCCAGGAGTTCTGGCGAGCGCAGCGATGCGGGGCCGACACGACCGATCGACAGACCTCTGCCTGCTCTCGCATTGCGGCCGGATCAGCACATTGGTGATCATTGATCCGCCCTGCCGGCACTTTCCAATCCGACTCGCGCGCGGGTGAATCCCCGCGGGCCTCTGCGAATGGACGCGAGATAGAGTGACCCAGAGGTTGTCCCATTGCACAGAGCCCGAGGAGCGGCTTCATCCCAAACTCTTCAATCTCCAAGCGCGTCGCGCGTCTTTGTTATCTTGACCTGACACCGACGCTTGCACCACCGACTCGGGCTCGTCTTGTGGTCGCGGCGTTGCTCTCTGTCGTGGGTTCTCTCGCCGCGGACTTCTTGATTGTCAAAGGCTCAACCACGATCTACCCCGCGATCCGTGGATTCTCGCACTTCCGGGTATTCGATTACGGCGGACTCACGGTCCTCGGAATCGCCGCAGCATGCCTCTTTTGGCTGCTGGCGATCAATGTCTCCTCGTCGCCTCGCAGGCTCTACCTCAGGTTGGCCATCGTCACGACGATCGTCCTCTGGATTCCCGACGGTTGGTTGCTCGCGCGCCACGAGCCATTCCCAGCCGTGGGCACACTCATGGTGATGCACCTCGGCGTCGCATTCATCACCTACAACGCTCTTGTACGCATTGCGGTTGCCCGACCGCGCCAATCAGACGTGCGTATCGATCATGTTCCAGACGTCGCGCCGACGAGGGCCGAGACTGAACCGCCGGAGCCACCTCGGACTGGCCGGGGTGATCGCGCCCCTGCTGTCTCGCGCCCGATCTGGATCTTTCTGTTGAGCGCCAGCTGTTTCGAATTCATCATCGGGGTTGGTGCGTTGCTGTCGGTTCCCTACAGCAGACCCAACACGTGGATACCGGTTCGGGGCGAGGCGATCTACCTCGCCCACGCCATTCTCGGCGGAGTTCTTGCGATCGTCGCCTTTGGAATTCTCATTCCCGCGATCAGAGAGTCGCGGATCGCGCGGATCGGATCTCTCGTCGGATGCTCAGGAGTGGCGATCGGAGCCGGTGGAGGAATGCTCGCCGTCTTTCACTCCCTGCGACTCATCGGAATGGCACTCATGCTTGTGGGAGTTGCCCTTGCATTCTTCGGATATCTTGCCCCGATCATCGAGCCAACTCCGTCGAAGGACGAGCCCGGGCCATAGCACCGCGTCTGTCACTACGGATTGCCGGTCCGCACACCCATCGTCTTTGCGCACGCGCGAAAGCGGGTGTTTCGAGCCCTCAGGCACGTCCGGTAACGCGAGATCGCAATGGCGCGACCCCCTTTGGTTTCGCGTGGGCGTCGATGGTGCCGGCACGACGGGCGACCGGCCAATTCATCCCTGTAGGTCTTCTTCGACGCGAGTCAGGCAAGGGACGATCTCGATTTCCACAGTCGCCTCGGAGTGCACCTCGTCACCCGCGGGTAAGCACCTCGGGTCCATCCTCGGTTATGGCAATCGTGTGTTCAAAATGGGCGCTGAGACTGCCATCCGCGGTAATCACGCTCCATCCGTCCTCGAGCTCGATCGTGTCCGGCCCGCCGATGTTCACCATCGGCTCGATGGCGTAGACGTTGCCGACTTTCAGTTTTGGTCCCGGATTTCCCGGCCAGTAGTTCGGCACCTGGGGCTCCTCGTGCATCGCCGTGCCGATTGCGTGGCCGACGTACTTGCGCACAACGGAATAGCCAGCTGCCTCGGCGGTGTCTTGGACCGCGCGGCCGATGTCGTGGAGCCGGTTGTCCTCGCGCATGACCTCGATCGCCGCTTCGAGCGAGGCCGCGGTGACCTCGATGAGCCGCCTCGCTGCCTTGGAGATCCCTCCGACGCCCATCGTGTACGCGGCGTCGCCGTGGTATCCCTCGATGATCGCTCCGCAGTCGACCGAGATGATGTCACCCTCTTTGAGAACCACATCCGCGCTGGGAATGCCGTGCACGATCATGTTGTTCGGCGACGTGCAGATGGTTGCGGGAAAGCCGTGATAGTTGAAGAAGTTCGACCGCGCGTGGCGCCGTTCGATGACTTCGCGCGCGACCTTGTCGAGATCGAGGGTGCTGACGCCAGGTCGGACAGCCGCCTGGGTCCTCTCGATGATCTCCGCGACGACCTTTCCCGCCTTCCGCATCTTTGCGATCTCTTCAGGGGTACGGATCATGTCGAGCTCACCTCGGGCACGATCGCACGCGCGACAAGCTGACCGAGCGCGAGGGAGAACACCTCGTCAGGTGTGCCCTTGGCCTCGACGCGAACGAGTTTGCCGGCTGTCTCATAACGCGAGATCAACGGCGCCGTCATCTCCTCGTAGTCGGCAAGGCGCTGGAGAATCTTCTCCACGGTGTCGTCTTGCCGCTGGCTCACCGGCGACCCACAGAGGTCACATATCCATTTGACCTTCGGCGGAGCGCTGAGCGAATAGATGGCCCCGCATTCGGGATTGGTGCACACACGTCTTGAGGAGAGTCGCTCGACGACAATGTCGGTGGCGACCTCAAGATCGATGACTGCGTCGATTCCCTCTGGCGCAATCAGCGCATCGAGCAGATCCGCCTGATGGGTCGTCCGGGGAAACCCGTCGAAGAGGAACCCGCGGTTCAAGAGATCGTTTGCGACGAACAGTTCGTCGACGATGCGCATCACCAGCTCGTCGGGGACGAGCTTCCCGACGTCCATGTAGGACTTCGCCTCGAGCCCGACCTTTGTCTGCTGCGCAACTGCAGACCGGAGCGCGTCACCTGTCGAAATATGGGGTATCCCGAAGTGCTGCGAAAAGCTTGTGCACAACGTCCCCTTCCCGGATCCCTGTTTGCCAATCACCAGAAGACGCAGGCCGCGTGTCACTTGGTCAGGAAGCCCTCGTAGTTACGCATCGTCAGCTGAGAATCGATCTGCTTGTTCGTCTCGAGAGCGACGCCGACACTGATTAGGAGTGTCGTACCAAAGAACGGAATGGTCGAGATGTGCCATGCCGAGAGAATCAGGGAGGGAAGCAGTGCGACCGATGCGAGGAAGATCGACCCCGGAAGCGTGATGCGGTTCAAGATTCCCGACAGGTACCTCTCGGTCGGGGCTCCGGGCCTGATGCCGGGGATGTAGCCGCCCTGTTGACGGATCGAATCAGCCTGCTGGTACGGGTCGAAGCTCACCTGCACATAGAAGAAGGTGAACAAGATGATGAAAAGTCCATAGAGCGAGAGGTACATCCCGCCGGTCGGGCTGAGGAGATTGTTCTGCACCCAGTTGTGGAGTCCCTTCCACGGAAGGACCGTCGAGACCAGCACCGGGATATAGAGCAGTGAGCTTGCGAAGATGATCGGGATCACACCTGCCTGGTTGACCTTCAGGGGAATGTAGGTACTCTGCCCGCCGTACATGCGGCGACCCTGAACTCGACGCGCGAAGGTGACGGGTATGCGCCTCTGGCCTAGTTCGACGTAGACGATCGCGACAAGCAGCAAGATCCAGACCGCGAGGATGATCACCACTCCGGCCCAATGCTTGTCCGCCTTGATGATGTCGATATCGAGAGGGATCGTTGCGACGACGTTCGAGAAGATGATGATCGACATCCCCTGGCCAATGCCCCGCTGCGTGATGAGCTCACCGAGCCACATGACGAACGCTGTACCGGCCGTGAAGGTGAGGATGATGAACAGGACGTGGAAGACCGAGAAGTTCGGAATGAGCTGCGGCGCCGAACTCTGGTTTCCCAGCAGCTGACCCGAGTGCAAGAGGAAGACGAGGCCCGACGCCTGCATCAACGCGAGGGCGATCGTCAGATACCGCGTTGCCTGGGTGAGCTTGCGCTGCCCCACCGCGCCCTGGTCGCGCCACTCGGCGAACTTGGGTATCACCGTTCCGAGAAGCTGGATGATGATCGACGAGGTGATGTAGGGCATGATGCCAAGTCCGAGCACCGCGGCTCGCGCGAGCGCTCCTCCAGAGAAGAGGTCAAAGAATCCCAGAAGACCGGAACTTTTCGCGGAGTTGGTGATCGCCTGAATCGCCGCGTACGAGACCCCGGGAACCGGGACGTTCGCGCCGAACTGGTAGATGCCAATGATCAGCAAGGTGAAAAGCACTTTGTTGCGAAGGTCGGCAACCTTTGCAATGTTCTTCAGACTCGACAGCATCTCAATCCTTTTTCAAACCAACACAGCGAAGCGCCGAGGAACACCCGGAATTCGCCTCCACCAGGGAAATGAAGGTCTATCGGTTTGCAAGGGCGTTGCCCTTGACCGGAGGACGACGATCGCCATACGGCGAAGCCACGACGGTGATCGTTCCGCCTGCCGCGGTGATCGCCTCTCGAGCGCTCTTTGAGAACGCATGCGCGCTCACATTCATCGCACGCTTGACCTCACCACGACCAAGGACCTTGACAAGCCCCTTGTGGGGAACGACTCCCTTCGCCTTGAGTGAATCGACATCAACAGTCGTCTCCTCGAGTTCGTTCAGGGTGTCGAGATTGATCACGTTGTACTCGATGCGGAACGGGTTCGCGAAGCCGCGAAGCTTGGGGATCCTCTGGGTGAGCGGAAGCTGGCCACCTTCGAACCCCGGACGCACCGTATTGCGCGCGTGCTGCCCCTTGGTTCCTCGACCGGCGGTCTTCCCGCCCTTTCCACCAGTACCGCGACCTACTCTTCGGCGTGCATGCGTTGAACCCGGGGCTGGGGCGAGGTCATGAAGTTCCATTACTCTGCCACCTCTTTCTTTGTCTTCTTCTCCGGCGCAACCGCCTCGACCTTTACGAGGTGAGGCACGCGGGCAATCATGCCGCGGATTTCGGGCCGGTTAGGCAGTACGTTGTGCGCGCCAATCTTTCGAAGTCCGAGGGCGCGCAGCGTTCCGCGATGCTTGGGCTTGATGCCGATCAGAGACCGGACCATCGTTACGCGAATCTCCTTCGCGTCCGCGAGCTGGGCTGGTGTACTCATGAGCGCGCCTCTGCTGCCTGCAGTCGGCGTCGCTCGTTATAGGCACGGAGCACTCCGCCGGGAACGACGTCCTCGGGCGCAAGCCCACGAAGAGCTGCGATCTCATCCGGGCGGACCAATGACTTGAGACCGGCCATCGTCGCGTGGGCGACGTTGATCGCGTTCGAGGTCCCGAGCGACTTCGCAATGATGTCGTGGATTCCGGCCATCTCGAGAATTGCGCGTGCGGCTCCACCGGCGATCACTCCCGTACCCGGAGCAGCGGGCTTGAGCATGATTCGTCCTGCGCCGGCACGGCCGATGATCGGATGCGTGATCGTCGAACCGGCGAGCGGTACGTCGATCATCGACTTCTTTGCCTCTTCAATACCCTTTTGAACGGCAAGTCCGGCCTCTTTGGCCTTTCCGTAACCGAGACCAACGCGCCCGTTGCCGTCTCCGACAACCATCAACGCGGTAAATGAGAACCGGCGACCACCCTTGACAACCTTCGAGACGCGATTGACCTTGATGGTGCGCTCTTCGTACTGCTGCTCTGCCATCTAGAACTCCAGTCCAGCTTCACGAGCTGCCTCGGCGAGCGCGGCAACCCTTCCGTGGTAACGCGAGGAACCACGATCGAAAACCACCGTCGAGACTCCCTTTTCCTTTGCGCGCGCGGCGACCAGCCGGCCGACCTCGGCCGCAGCGGCGATGTTGCCGGTCGCTCCGCCGCGCAGCGATGCCTCGACGGTCGACGCTGCCGCAATCGTGTGGCCAGCGACATCGTCGATCACCTGGGCCACCATATGACGGTTCGAGCGAAAGACCGCAAGACGCGGACGCTCTGACGTCCCTGAAACCTTGGTGCGAACCCGCGCGTGACGACGCTGGCGCAGCTTGTGGGTGCGTGACTCTTGGGACATGGGTTACTTGCCAGCCTTTCCCGCTTTGCGCAGCACGACCTCGTCGACATATCGCACGCCCTTGCCCTTGTGGGGCTCGGGTTTGCGCAGCTTTCGGATATCTGCCGCGACCTGCCCAACCATCTCCTTGTCGATACCGCGCACGGTGATCCGAGTCGGAGCGGGAACTTCGAAGGTGATGCCTTCGGGTGCGTTCACGACGACAGGGTGTGAGAAGCCGAGCGCCAGCTCGAGTTGGCGGTCGCCCTTTGGAACCGCGCGATATCCGACACCGATGATCTCGAGTTCCTTGGTGAAGCCCTCGGTCACGCCGATCACCATATTGGCGATCAGGGTCCGGGTCAGCCCGTGGAGTGAACGGCTCTGACGCTCGTCATCGGGACGCTCGACAACGATCGTCGAGCTTCCGGCATCGCTTCGAACGGTGACCCGATCAGGAATCGTGCGCTCAAGCGCGCCCTTCGGCCCCTTCACCGTGACGTGTCGGTCCGCGACATTGAATTCAACTCCCGTGGGGAGCGTGATGGGATTACGACCGATGCGCGACATTACTTGGCCCATCCCTTCTCGACCGCGTGAGTGCTACCAGACATAACAGAGCACCTCGCCACCGACCTTGTTCTTCCTTGCCTCGCGGTCGGTCATCAATCCCCGACTCGTCGAGAGAACGGCGACGCCCATGCCACCGAGCACGCGCGGCAGACGGTCCGCACGTGCGTACACGCGCAGCCCTGGCGTCGAGACCCTCTTGATACCCGAGATCGCGCGATTGCGATCCACCGAGTACTTCATCTGGATCTCCAGCACCGCTCCCGGGTGATCGGGCAGGGTCGTCGTCGAAAAGCCGGAGATGTACCCCTCCCGCTCCAGGATGGTCGCGAGGGAGGTCTTCAACTTCGATCCGGGCATCTTGACGGTGTCATGCATCGCCACGTTGGCGTTGCGAAGACGAGTCAACATGTCCGCGATGGGATCAGTCATTGTCATGGTTCGATCCCTCCTTACCAGCTTGCCTTGGTAACGCCGGGAATCTCACCGGCGTGCACGAGTTCACGTAGGCAAATCCGGCAGAGGCCGAACTTGCGAAAGACGGCACGGGGCCGCCCGCATCGACGACAGCGGGTATAGCCACGCACCTTGTACTTCGGTGTGCGCTGCTGCTTTTGAATGAGAGCTTTCTTGGCCACTGTCCTTACCCTTCGCGCCTGAACGGGAAGCCGAAAGCATCAAGGAGAACCTTGCCTTCGGCGTCGTTTCTCGCCGTCGTCACAATTGTGATGTCCATTCCGCGTGTCGCATCGACCTTGTCATACTCGATCTCGGGAAAGATGAGCTGCTCGGTGACGCCAAACGTGTAATTCCCGTGACCGTCGAATGACTTCGGCGACAGACCGCGGAAGTCGCGGATTCTCGGGATTGCGATCGAGATCAACCGGTCAAAGAACTCCCACATTCGATCGCCGCGCAACGTCACCATGGTGCCGATCGCATTGCCCTCGCGGAGCTTGAATCCTGCGACCGACTTGCGGGCAGTGGTCACCACCGGCTTCTGGCCGGTGATGATCCCAAGATCGCGCACTGCACCCTCAAGCAGCGACTGCTGCTGAGTGGCACGACCAACACCGATGTTGATGACGATCTTGGTGAGGTTGGGGACCTCCATCATGTTGTCGAGCCCGAGGCTCTCCTTGAGCGACGCGCGAATCTCGGTTTCGTACCTCGTCTTGAGACGCGGCCGCTCAGATGTCGCTGCGCTCGTCACAGGTCACCTCCACATTTCGCACAGACGCGGCGCTTCTCGCCCGCGCCATCAAACTCGTACCGGGCGCGAGTTGGCCCATCCTTCGAACAGATCAATGCGACGTTCGCCGCGGGAAGCGGCATGTCCTTGTCGATGATTCCGCCTTGCATCGTTGCGCCCTGTGCCCGCGTGTGCCGCTTCGCGATATTCACGCCTGCGACGAGGACCTTGTTTGCCTTTGGAAGAACGCGCGTGACCTCACCGGTTTTCCCGCGGTCCTTGCCAGAGAGGACCTGGACTCGATCTCCCTTTCGGATCTTCACTCAGATCACCTCCGGTGCGAGACTGACGATCCGCATGAATCGCTTGTCGCGAAGCTCGCGTCCGACGGGGCCAAAGATGCGCGTTCCGCGCGGCTGAAGCTGCTCGTTGATCAACACCGCAGCATTCTCGTCGAATCGGATGTAGCTGCCATCTGGTCGCCGCTTCTCCTTTTTGGTGCGAACGACGACACAACGTACGACATCGCCCTTCTTCACCGCTGCGCCGGGAGCGGCGTCTTTGACGGTGGCAATGAAGACGTCACCGATGCTCGCATAGCGTCGACGCGAGCCGCCGAGCACCTTGATGCACAGCACCTCCTTCGCGCCCGAGTTGTCCGCAACCTTGAGACGTGACTCTTGCTGGATCATCGCGCACGCTCGATGATCTCGACGAGCCGCCAGCGCTTGAGCTTCGAAAGCGGGCGTGTCTCCTCGACGCGCACGCGATCGCCGATTGCGGACTGGTTCTCCTCGTCGTGGACATAGAGACGCTTGGTGCGCTGAACGGTCTTCGAGTAGCGCGCATGGCGCACGCGATCGACAACGGCGACGACCGCCGTCTTGTTCATGCCGTTCGAGACGACGGTACCCTCACGTACCTTGCGTCCGTTGTGGCGCTCCGCTGGCACTACAGCCTCTGTGCTGTCGGCCATTACTCCTCCTCCATTGCCTTCGTCGATGGTCGACGCTTGCCCTTCACAGGCTTGATCTGGGAAATTTCAAGCGCGTCCTCATGTAACAGCGTCAAGAGGCGCGCGATCTCGCGTCGCACTGCCGTAATGCGGGTGATGTTGTCGAGGCGTCCGGTCGCGAGCTGGAACCGCAGGTTGAACAGCTCCTTGCGCGCCTCTTCGAGGCGCTGATTCAGCTCCGGAAGGTCGTGCTCGCGAAGTTCCTGGGCTTTGGTCATGAGTTCTGTCCCTCCGCGTTGCTCAGGCCCTGACGGATGACAAAGCGCGCCTTCATCGGCAATTTCTGGATCGCCCGGTCCATTGCGGAACGCGCCAGCGCCTCGTCGACACCCGACAGTTCAAAGAGGATGCGCCCGGGTTTGACGACGGCGACCCAGTGCTCCGGGTTTCCCTTGCCCGACCCCATACGCGTCTCGGCGGGCTTCTGCGTGACGGGCTTGTCCGGGAAGACCCGGATCCAGACCTTTCCGCCTCGTCGAACATGGCGGGTCATCGCGATACGGGCGGCCTCGATCTGGCGGGCAGTCACCCACGCAGGCTCGAGAGCCTGAATTCCAAAGTCACCGAAATCGATGGTCTCTCCGCCCTTGGCGGCACCGGTCATGCGCCCGCGGTGCTGCTTGCGGTGCTTGACCTTCTTTGGCATCAACATCTCAATCCACATCCTTTCGGAAGTGCGGAGCCTCATGGTGCTGATCGCTCGTACGGCGTTCGATCTCCTCTTCCTCGCTGAGGAGTTTCTCGAGTGCGTCGTCGACCGGGGGAGCAACAGGGAGAAGCGGCTCGTTCCCAAGCAGTTCATCGCTGTCGCCAAGGGTCGCGGCGAGTGCAGCGGTGTCGATCGACGCGCCGGGCTCGCCAAGCTCGGGGCGGCGGCGTCCGCCACCGGCCGAGATGATCCGGCGCGGGCGGGGCTCGCCGGAGGTCTCCCCGACGGCCATCGCGGCCTCGCGTCCGATCTTCTCCTCGGCGCTCACCTTGTAGGGCAAGATGTCACCCTTGTAGATCCAGCCATTGATGCCGACGCGACCCGTGGAGGTCCTTGCCTCGCGAAACCCGTAGTCGATGTCTGCACGGAGGGTGTGCAACGGCACGCGTCCCTCTCGATAGGACTCGCGACGGGCCATCTCCGAACCGCCAAGTCGACCCGAGCACTGCACGCGGACACCGAGAGCTCCGGCCTTCTGGACGGTCTGGATGGCGCGCTTCATGGCACGTCGGAAACTGATCCTTCGCGCCAGCTGGTCGGCAATACCCTGGGCGATAAGGGCGGCGTCGAGCTCTGGCTGCTTGATCTCTTGGATATTGAGCTGGATGTTCGCATTCTTCGTCAGTCGCGCAAGGTAGCGGCGAAGCCGGTCGGCCTCGGCACCGCGTCGGCCGATGACAATTCCCGGACGCGCGGTGTGCACGTCGACACGCAGGCGATCACGCGTGCGCTCGATCTCGATGCGACTCACCGCAGCCGCCTCGAGCTGGCCCATCAGATAGTCGCGGATCTTCCAATCTTCGATCACGGTGTCCTGGTAGTTGCGGTCCTCGAACCAGCGCGACTTCCAGTCGGTCGTGATCCCAAGACGCAACCCGTAGGGGTTTACCTTCTGGCCCATCAGTTGCTCTCTTCCTCAGGTGAGGTCTCACCTGTAGTGGCCTCTGGGCCCTCGCCCTCGACCTCTTCGACGCCATCGCCCGCAGACTCTGATGCGACATCGACAACCGCGTCGTCGCCCGAGACCTCTGTCGCGGATACCCCGGTGATGACGGCGTCGTCGGAGACCGCTTCGAGACCGTCGGAGTGTGCGACCGCCTCATCGAATACAGCGGCAGCCTCAGCCTCGTTGACGGCCGTCTCCGTGCGGTTGCGTCCACGTCGAGCCCCTGCGACTCGCCTCGCGCGAAGCTCCGCGGCATTCGCCGCTGCTCGCGCGCGTCGACGGACAATCTGCTCGTCGGGCATCCTCGCCAGGATCAGCGTGATGTGACACGACCGCTTGCGGATACGCGTCGCCCGGCCACGGGCACGGGGCCTCCAGCGCTTGAGGGTCGCCCCCTCGTCCGCATACGCGCTCGCGACGAAGAGCTCCGAGGAGTCAAGACCCTCGTTGTGTTCCGCGTTGGCGGCAGCGCTCTTGAGGAGCTTGAGCACAACTGGGGCCGCGGCGCGCTCGGTGTACTCGAGCACCTCCGTGGCGCGCACGAAGTCCATGCCACGCACGAGGTCGAGGACCTCGCGCACCTTGTAGCTCGACATGTTGCAGTGGCGAAGCACTGCCCGGGTTCCCGGTCGTTCGTTGGTCTTTGTCGACATATCAGCGCCTCGCGGTCCGCTCTTGACCGGCATGGAATCGGAAGGTGCGCGTTGGCGCGAACTCTCCGAGTTTGTGTCCGACCATCGACTCCGTGATGTAAACGGGCACATGCTTGCGCCCGTCGTGGACGGCAATGGTGTGGCCCACCATGTCGGGGATGATCGTGGATCGACGGGACCAGGTTTTGATCACGCGCTTCTCATTCGCCGCGTTGAGAACGTCGACCTTCTTCAACAGATGGTCGTCGACGAACGGACCCTTCTTCAAACTGCGTGGCATGAGATCCTCGCTCGGCTGACTTAGCGCCGCGCGCCGCGGGTGCGGCGACGGCGAACGATGAGTTGATCGGACTTCTTCTTGCGCGAGCGTGTACGCCCCTCGGGCTTGCCCCACGGCGACACGGGATGACGGCCACCGGAGGTCTTGCCCTCGCCACCACCGAGTGGGTGGTCCACCGGGTTCATCGCGACACCTCGCGACTGGGGACGAACGCCCTTCCATCGGTTCCGCCCCGCCTTGCCGATCGAGATCAGTTCCGCCTCGGCGTTGCCGATCTCGCCGATCGTTGCGCGACAGTCGATGGGCACCCTGCGCATCTCCGTCGAGGGCAGTCGCAGCGTTGCATACGCGCCCTCCTTCGCGACGAGCTGCACGCTCATGCCGGCCGCGCGGGCCATCTTCCCACCACCGCCAGGTCGGAGCTCGACGTTGTGGATCACAGAACCGACAGGGATGTACCGCATCGGTAGGGCGTTCCCGGGACGGATGTCCGCTCCCTGCCCCGACTCGAGCAGGTCGCCAACGGCGATGCCCTTCGGGGCGAGGATGTAGCGCTTCTCGCCGTCGAGGTAGTGCAGGAGCGCAATGCGTGCATTGCGGTTCGGGTCATATTCGATCGCGGCGACCTTCGCGGGCACGCCGTCCTTGTTGCGCCAGAAGTCGATGATGCGGTACTGGCGCTTGTGGCCACCACCGCGGTGGCGCGAGGTCTTGCGACCGTAGCTGTTGCGTCCACCCGTCTTCGGGAGTGGGGTTACGAGCGTCCGCTCGGGACGGTCCTTCGTGATCTCGGAGAAGTCCGAGACCGACTGGAACCGGCGACCGGCGCTCGTCGGCTTGCGCTTACGCACTGCCATCGTTCGCTCTCCTAGCTCTCAAAAAGTTCGATACGGTCGTCGCCCTTAAGGCGGACGATCGCACGCTTGGTATCGGACCGACGGCCAAAGGTGGCCTGACGGCGGTTGCGCTTGCGCTTGCCCTTGCGGTTGAGCGTGTTGACACTCTCGACCCGGACGCTGAAGGTCGACTCAACGGCCTCGCGGATCTCAACCTTCGACGCCCGTGGATCCACCACGAACACGTAGGCTCCCTGGTCCATCAGGGCGTAGGACTTCTCGGAGATCACAGGCTTGATCAGCACATTTCGCTCGGTCATCACGCCTCTTTCGATCGGGGCAGCGTGTGAGCTGCGAATAAGACAACGTCCGCGTTCAACACGTCATAGGTGGTCAGCTGGTCGGCGTGTGCGGTCAGCACCCTCGGAAGATTCGCGAACGACTTCTTCGCATTGTTGTCCTCGCGGCCCACGACAACGAGAACCTTTCCTTTGGCGTCGAGCGCCTCAAGGAGCGCAATCGCCGTCTTGGTCTTCGGAGCGTCGAAGTCAAACGACTCGACGAGACGCAGCGAGCCATTGCGCGCGTGGTCCGACAGCACGCAACGCAGCGCCTGCTGGATCATCTTGCGTGGGGTCTTTTGCGCGTACGAACGGGGCTTTGGACCGAGCGCAATGCCACCACCGGTGTAGTGGGGCGCGCTGATCGTTCCCTGGCGGGCGTTTCCCGTACCCTTCTGGCGATACGGCTTCGCGCCTCCACCGGCGACCTCGGAACGCGTCTTCGTGCTCTGGGTCCCCGCGCGGATTCCGGCGAGGTAGGCCGTAACGACCTGATGGATGAGCGGAACGTTGACCGCAATGCCAAAGATCGCGGGATCCAGCGTGACCTTGCCGAGAACCTTTCCGTCAAGCGAACGGCGCTCGAGTTCGACAGGGGCAAGAGTTGTCTCCGCCGTGGTCATTTCTTGCCTCCCTTGATTGCGCCGCGGATGACCACGAGCCCCCCGCGGGGGCCCGGAACAGCCCCCTTGACGAGGATGATCTCGCGCTCGGGATCCGCGCTCACGACCTCGAGGTTGAGCGTCGTGACGCGCTCGTGTCCCATGTGACCGGCCATCTTCGTGCCCTTGAATACCCGGGCGGGCGTGGCGCACGCTCCGATCGAGCCGGGTGCCCGGTGATGCTTGTGGTTTCCGTGCGAGGCGCCCTGTCCCGAGAAGTTGTGCCGTTTCATGCCACCGGCGAAGCCCTTACCCTTGGAGATCGCGGTGACGTCCACGAGCTCACCAGCCTCAAGCAGGCCCGCATCGATCTCCTGGCCGACGGTGTACTCGCTCGTGTCATCGACGCGAAGCTCGATGAGGCGCAGTCCGGGCTCGACCGAGTTGGCTGCGTAGTGCCCCTGTGCCGCCTTGGTCAGCTTTGTGGCCCGCCGCACGCCGTAGGTCACCTGGAGCGCGGAGTACCCCTCGCGTTCGGGAGTCTTGACCTGTACCACGCGTATCGGCGATACCTTGACCACGGTCACCGGTATGGCGCGGTGTTCCGCGTCGAAGACCTGGGTCATGCCGACCTTCTCGCCGACGATCGCCTTCGTTGCCATCGTGTGCTCGTCTCTTTCGTAATCGAACGATCTCTACAGGTACTGCGCGGCGCAGAACAGGCAGCACATCCGGGAACCGCTGCGGGATCCGTTGCGCAAACCACAAGTTCCGCACTCATAGCTACGCTCCGCTCGGAAAGACCGGGCGGAGCGCACGTGCGTTTGCCGAGTGGTCCCCCAAAGCTGGGGCACGCCCGGACGTCGTGCTGGTCATGTGCTGTCCAATGGACAGGGGTGAAACTATAGCACGGACGAAACCCCGGGAACCCGGGGCCCGACCGCCTCCAGACTAAGCGGTCTGGATCTTGATCTCGATATCCACACCCGCCGGAAGGTCGATGCGCTGGAGCGAGTCCACCGTCTTTGGGGTGTGGTCGATGATGTCCACAAGGCGCTTGTGAATGCGCATCTCGAAGTGCTCGCGCGAGTCCTTGTGCTTGTGGGGCGACCGGATCACCGTATAGCGGTGCTTCTCGGTCGGGAGCGGTATCGGCCCACGAATCGTCGCTTGAGTGCGCAGCACCGTCTCGACGATCTTCTTCGTCGACTGGTCGACGATCTCGTGGTCGTAGGCCTTGAGCCTGATGCGAATCCGCTGGCCGGCCACGGTTACTTGATGATCTTCGTGACGCGACCGGCACCAACGGTGCGGCCCCCTTCACGGATTGCGAATCGAAGGCCCTCGTCCATGGCAATCGGCTTGCCGAGCTCGACGGTCATTGCGGTGTTGTCGCCAGGCATGACCATCTCCGTGCCCGCGGCAAGCTCGATGGTTCCCGTGACATCGGTCGTACGGAAATAGAACTGCGGGCGATAGTTGGAGAAGAACGGCTTGTGGCGACCACCTTCTGCCTTGGTCAACACATAGACATTTGCCTCGAAGCTCGTGTGGGGAGTGATCGAGCCGGGCTTGCAGAGCACCTGTCCACGCTCGACGTCTTCCTTCTTCGTTCCACGCAAGAGCACACCGACATTGTCTCCGGCCTGACCGGAATCGAGCAGCTTGCGGAACATCTCGATGCCCGTGACGACGGACTTCTGCGTCGCGCGAAGGCCGACGATCTCGACCTCGTCACCGACATTGACGACTCCCTGCTCGATACGGCCGGTGACGACGGTTCCACGACCGGTGATGGTCATGACGTCCTCGACCGACATGAGGAAGGGGCGGTCGACCTCGCGGGTTGGCTCGGGGATGAAGTCATCAACCGCGTCCATGAGCTTCAAGATGCCCTCGGCTGCGGCGGGGTCGCCCTCGAGTGCCTTGAGCGCTGACACGCGGATGATCGGGGTGTCATCGCCGGGGAAGTCGTACTCGTTGAGCAGCTCTCGGACCTCGAGCTCGACGAGGTCGAGAAGCTCCTCGTCATCGACGACGTCAGCCTTGTTCAGGGCAACGACGATCGAGGGAACGCCAACCTGACGCGCGAGGAGCACGTGCTCACGGGTCTGGGGCATGGGGCCGTCTGCGGCCGAGACGACGAGAATCGCACCGTCGACCTGAGCTGCGCCGGTGATCATGTTCTTGATGTAGTCCGCGTGTCCTGGCATGTCGACGTGGGCGTAGTGGCGCTTGTCGGTCTCGTACTCCACGTGGGAGATCGAGATGGTTATTCCACGTGCCTTCTCTTCAGGCGCCTTGTCGATCTGGTCGAACGCCGTGAACGCCGTGTTCGGGTTCTTGTCGTGCAGCACCTTGGTGATCGCTGCGGTTAGGGTCGTCTTTCCGTGGTCGATGTGTCCCATCGTCCCTACGTTGACGTGTGGCTTCGTCCGCTCAAACTTCTGCTTGGCCATTGGCGCCGCTTGCTCCGTCTTATCTGGGCAGAGCCGCGAAGACCCTGCCGTGCCCGAATTGAATTGGTAATCGTACTGCCTAAATCGGTGTCATCGCACCGGATGTTCTCCCCGCCAGAGTCTCACCGATCCCCTGACGAGGGGCCATGCTCCTCCCGTCGGTCCCTACTCCCCCGTTGCCCGGGCAACGATCTCCCGGGCTATTGAGTCTGGAACCTCCTGGTAGGAGTTGAACTGCATCGTGTAGGTCGCCCGACCCTGGGTCCGCGACCTGAGATCTGTAGCGTAGCCGAACATATCGGATAGCGGGACCTGCGACCGGATGACCTGGCTCGATCCCCGCTGTTCCATCCCCTCAACCCGCCCGCGGCGGGCCGAGAGATCCCCGATGACATCGCCCATGTAGTCCTCCGGCGTCACGACCTCGACCGACATGATCGGCTCGAGGAGCACCGGCCGGGCCATGCGGGCCGCCTTCTTGAAGGCCATCGACCCTGCGATCTTGAATGCCATCTCCGACGAGTCGACGTCGTGGTACGAGCCGTAGGTGAGGATTGCCCGGATGTCGACCATCGCGTAGCCGGCAAGAACGCCCGACTCCATCGCCTCGGAGATGCCGTTGTTGACCGCGGGGATGTATTCGCGCGGGATCACACCACCGCTGATCTTGTCGACGAACTCGTAGCCACCGCCGGGCCCTGTCGGCTCCAGGGTAATGACGACGTGACCGTACTGGCCGTGTCCACCGGTCTGGCGGACGAACTTCTCCTCGACCTTTTCGACCTTGTCGCGAATCGTCTCGCGATAGGCGACCTGGGGCTTGCCGACGTGGGCGTCGACTTTGAACTCGCGCAGCATCCGGTCGACGAGCACTTCGAGGTGGAGCTCGCCCATTCCCGAGATCACGGTCTGGCCAGTCTCCTCGTCGGTACGTACCCGGAAGGTGGGATCCTCCTCAGAGAGTGCGAAGAGTGCCTTCCCCAGCTTGTCCTGGTCCGCCTTGGTCTTCGGCTCGACCGCGACGTGGATGACGGGCTCGGGGAACTCGAGGGACTCGAGCACGATCGGCTGGTGCGGGTCGCAGAGGGTGTCCCCGGTCGTCGTCGACTTGAGGCCGACGACGGCGACGATGTCGCCGGTGCGGACCTCGTCGAGGTCCTCGCGGTGGTTGGCGTGCATCTGCAGCACGCGGCCGATCCGCTCGCGCTTGTCCTTGGTCGAGTTGAGGACCGTGCTGCCCTTCTCGAGGGTGCCGGAGTAGACGCGCAGGTAGGTGAGCTTGCCGACGAAGGGGTCGCTCATGATCTTGAACGCCAGC
>DAIDIA010000091.1 GCA_027459565.1 Acidimicrobiaceae bacterium
GTGGAAGATGGCAATTTAAGAAATTAATTTTACCGAGATCGCGGCCATCGAGTAGCGGACCTTCAGGCCCTGCTGTGCGCCGGCATCTGCGCCGGAATGTGCAACTGGAACACCGTTCCCCCGAGGTCATTCCGCGGAGTAACGATCTCGATGGTTCCACCGAGCGCCTCTGTCAGTTCGGCGACAATTGCGAGTCCAAGGCCCGTACCAACCTTGCGCGTGCTGTGTCGATCGGAGGTAAAGAGCCGTTCGAAGACGCGGTCCCGGTCATCGGGGTCGATACCGTGGCCGTCATCGCCCACTGCAACACTGAGTGTCTGAGGATCGCTCTGGTCGATCACCACGTCCACCATGTTTTTGGAATATTTCAGCGCATTCTCGACAAGGTTCGAGACGATCTGGCCCAGTCGGTCCGCGTCGGTCTCTCCTGACAGGTGCAGCGGCGGCGCAGTGATGAGCAGTTCGACTCGCTGCTGCTCAAAAGAGTACCGGAGTGCCTCGGCGGCGCTCATCGCAACAGCCGTCAGATCGCACGGCTCGATACGGAATGTGAATTGATTCGCAGAGAGTCTTGCCATCGAGAGCAGGTCCTCGATGAGGCGGGCGAGTCGGTCCGATTCATTGATAACGACGAGAGCGGCCTGGGCCGGAACGTTGACCTGTCCTTCGGCGATAGCCTCCGCGTAGCCACGGATCGAGGTCAAGGGGGTTCGCAGCTCGTGGCTGATCGAGAGCAGGAAGTCCCTCTGCGCCTCCCTCGACTTCTCGAGATCATTCGCCATAAGGTTCAACGAGACGGAGAGTTCGACGAGTTCGGGATAGCCATGCTCGGGAACGTCCATCCGCGCGCTGAAGTCCCCAATCGCAATCTGGCGAGCCGCATCCGTAGCGGCGCGGACGTGGCGCGAGATCCTCTTGGAGATTTCGATCGAGAAACCTGCCGCGACAAGGAGGGAGACGAATCCTGCGAGGGCGAAGTACAACACGTTCGCAACTGAGAAGTTCTCCTTGCTCTCGAACACGAGCGCCACGGTCCGCGCTGGGACACCCTTTGTTGCACTGGTGCTGAACATCGGTACAGCTGCGAACGCGATGTGGTTATGGGCCCCTGCAGTCACCTTGCCGGCGATGAGCAACGTGCTATCGATGACGTCTGCCGGGAGGTTCGGAGGAGGGTCAGATGCCAGTCGTCCGTTCGCGTCGATGACGATGATCGAAGCGCTGTTAATTCCGGCGATCTCGCGTATCAGTGGGACCACACCAGGCCTTGTGATCACCGAAGGATTCCGTTGGATGGCACGCGCCTGTTGCAACACTGTGCGTTGCGCGTTGATGCTCGAAGCGTGGCGTACGAGCAACAGGCTCGCGGCGCTGGCTACGAGGAGCGCCGCTGCGAGTGTGGACACGAATGCGATGGTGATGCGCGTCCTCATGGATCTATTCGAGACGTTGGGAGCTCAGTCGCATCGATAGCCCACGCCCCACACGGTCGTGAGCGGTAGGGCATCGCCGAGCTTTCGTCGAAGCTGCCGGACATGCACGTCGACGGTTCGATCGTCTCCAAACCAACCCCGCCCCCAGACACCGTCGAGAAGCTGTCTTCGGCTGTGCACAATTCCGGTATGGCTGAGGAAGAACTCGAGCAGATCGAATTCGCGAGCCGTGAGCACGATCTCCTCATCGTCGACCTTGACCTCCCGTCGCAGCGGGTCGAGGGCGAGGGGTCCGATGGACTTTACCTCGCTCGTCTCGTCGCGGATCCCCTCGGTGCGTCGCAGGACTGACTTCACACGCGCCACGAGCTCCCGGGGGGAGAAGGGCTTGGTCACATAGTCATCCGCCCCGAGCTCGAGCCCAAGTACTCGGTCGGACTCGTCTCCACGTGCGGTGATGACGATGATGGGGACCGAGTTCGTCTTGCGAATCTGGCGCGAGGCCTCGAGGCCGTCAATGGGACCGGGGAGTCCAATGTCCATAAGTACGAGAACCGGTCGCTCGGCATCGATGAGATCCATTCCCTGACGAGCATTCCCGGCCACGAGTACCCGGAATCCGACGTTTGCGAGATAGAGGTTGACCAATTCGGCGATGTTCGGATCATCTTCGATGACAACGATTGTGCCGAGCGACTGGCGTACAACCTCATGGTTTGAATGTTGCTCCGACATCTCCCTATCGTCGCGCAGAATCGGGGTACATCGGGGTTCCATTGCACGCTTGATCCGATGGCCGTTCGAGTCGGAGGGGGCAAAAGCTCCCGTCCCACTAGAATCGGAGGATGGCAACCTATCTGGACGAGATTCTTGCTCATCACCGGCTCCAGGCGCCCATGACCCCGGGAGAACGCGACGCATTCGCCGAGGCTGCCGTGGGCAGCGCACCGACGAGGGGATTCCTGGGGTCTCTGCGACGCGGATGCGAACTTCAGGGAGTGGCCGTCATCGCAGAGATAAAGCGCCGCTCG
>DAIDIA010000092.1 GCA_027459565.1 Acidimicrobiaceae bacterium
GATCGAACGCATCGATCGCGTAAAAGGGAGCATCTTCAACGTGGGGGGCGGCCCTCGCAACGTGATGTCGCTCCATGACCTGATAACGCTCTTGGAGAAGCTCGCAAAGGGGCGGCGCGATGTTCGTTACGAGGACTGGCGCCCGGGAGATCAACGGATTTTCGTCTGCGACGTGTCCAAGGCACGGCGGGATCTTGACTGGATGCCGCGAACGCCGCCCGAGGCGGGTGTCGAGGAGCTCTATGCTTGGGTCAAGAAGAACGTCGGCCTATTCGGATAGGCGAACCATGAACGTCCTGCAGCTCGGCAAGTACTACTATCCGTACATGGGCGGGATGGAGAATCATCTTTATCTCCTCTGTAACGAGCTGAAGCAATCCGTAAACCTCGACGTTCTCGTATGTCACACGCGCGGAGCTTCGGTCACCGAAGTGGTCGACGGGGTCCGCGTCACGCGATGTCTCCGCGTCGCGCATGTTGCCTCTACTTCGATTTGCCCGACGATGCCGCTCGAGGTCTCTCGACGCCCCTGCGACCTGGTGCACTTTCATTTTCCGCATCCGATGGCCGCGGTCAGCTACCTCCTCGGCCAGCGCATGCGCGAGCACGCGGTGGTCATCACCTATCACTCTGACATCATCAAGCAACGAAGACTGCTCCACCTTTACCGACCGTTCCTGGATCGCGTCCTGAGGCGCGCGGACGCAATCGTCTGCACGTCTCCGAACTACAAGGAAGCCTCCGACGTTCTCGCGCCTTTCACGGACAAGTGCCACGTCATCCCCTACGGGATCGATGTGTCTCAGTTCGAGCGCACCGAGGAAATCTCCCGACGCGCACAGGAAATTCGCGCGCGGTTCGGCGGGCGTCGACTCGTTCTGGCCGTCGGTCGCTTGATCTACTACAAGGGTTTCGAGCACCTCGTCCGTGCGATGCGCGACGTGGACGCAGATCTCCTCCTCGTAGGAACCGGTCCGCTCCGGTCGACGCTTGAGGAGATGGCGCGCGAGGTCGGCGTCCGCCAGCGCGTCCATTTCCTGGGCGAGGTACACAACCGCGACTTGGCGCCCTACTACTTCGCCGCCGACGTCTACGCGTTACCGTCGATTGCGCGCAGCGAGGCGTTCGCGATTGTCCAACTTGAGGCGATGGCCTGTGCGCTCCCGGTCGTGAATACGGACATCCCCGGTTCAGGCGTGCCGTTCGTCAGCAGAGACGGCGAGTCCGGGCTCACTGTGCGGCCCGAAGACGCGACCTCGCTTGCGCGCGCGCTGACGACGATCATCGCCGACCGGGATCTCGCGCGGAGGCTCGGCGAGGCCGGTCGGCGACGCGTCCACCAGGAGTTCTCGAAAGAGGTGATGGCCGAGCGAACCCTCCAACTCTACCGGTCCGTCACCTGCAAGATCGCGCCAGCCCCCGCGCCCCGTCATGGCTTGATGGCGAACTGAACGGCGGCGGTATCGCGGGCGAGAACGTCGTGTCGGACGCGGGTGCGCTACTCTGACTGTGCTCCGATCGATTCATAGAGGA
>DAIDIA010000093.1 GCA_027459565.1 Acidimicrobiaceae bacterium
AAGTCGATCGCGCGCGCGATCGATCGGAGGAACGGACCGTGGCGACCCTGTCGTTCGCCAAGGCCAAGTGCTCGGGCAGTCTCGGCGACGTCGAGCCGAACTCTTGTGGTCGCGCCCTCGAGGCGGTCCGTGAGAAGGCGGAGCAGGAGCGTTGTCGAGGGCCCGAGCACCGGGAGCCAGAACCGTTCGACGTAGTCAGATCTCGGATCGTGCCCGAGCGCGTCGATGACCGGATCGGGAAACGGTTCGAGTTCGAGATGTGCGCCAAATCTGATTCCCTCAAGCGTGCTGGTCATGGTTCCTCCGCTGATGCGATGACGACGGGGTGTCGATGTCCGATCGTCATGCACCGGGCTACCTATCGACCTACCGGATTGTCGTGACCGTCTTCGTGTGCCAACGGCGGACCCGTTCAGCTGCGGCGTGGTTCGGTCAGCGGATCTTTCCGAGATGCACGACGTACCACTCGCCCCGCCACGAGATCATCGAGGTGATCACGAAGGAGCGGATCGCGGTCCCGACCTTGCAGTAAACGACGGTGCCGTAGTCGCGCCAGTACGAACCCTTGTTGAGCTC
This sequence comes from Acidimicrobiaceae bacterium, assembly GCA_027459565.1. GTDB lineage: Bacteria > Actinomycetota > Acidimicrobiia > Acidimicrobiales > Bog-793 > CAIVND01. The sequence continues at coordinate 577 of DAIDIA010000093.1, forward strand.
GACTCCGGGCACGACCCACGTCGGTCCCGCTCCGATCGACACCGATGAGAACTGCGCGCGCTGTGCGTCTGGCCCGAGTTGCTGGTGAACGAGACCGATGTCGGAATCGAAGTTGGCCACGAGCCGGACGTTCCAGTCGGTGACCGGATCGGCGATCGCCTTCACCTGGATATAGGCGGGAAGGGGGAAGAATGCGCCGATCGCAAGTTTCGGTTGGTCGCTCGCGACGGCTGCGACGAGCGCGCGCATGTGCGCGAGAAAGACCGGATCCGACGCGCTCGGAAAGGTCTTGGTCTGGGGGAGATCTCCTGGGGCGATGGTTGTGGTCGTGGTCGTCGAACTGGGGACGGTCCGGTGCTTGGTCGTGCGCGATCGCGGCGGCGGTCGGGTCGCGCTGTGGCCAGGGTGGCCGGGGAAGGCGACGATGGTGATCGCGAGGCACAGACCAAAGAACGCCAGGAGCAGGATTCCGCGAACACGCATGGTACGACGCTACTCAACGCACGCGCATCGGGCGCGCCAGCCCCGTCTCCGAGGCGTATCCCTCAGTGGATCAGGAGCGAGGCGTCGGCGATCTCGACGGGCTCGATATCGTCCGCGACCTCAATGTCGAGTACCTGCCCGTAGAAGTACAGCTCAGCCTCGATCGATCGGATGATCGAGGCGGCCCCGCGGAATCCGTGCTGTTCCCCCTCGAAGGCGATATAGGCGGAGGGAACACCATGGGTGTGCAGCGCGGCGACCATCACCTCCGCCTGCTCGGGTGGCACGACCCGGTCCTCGAGCCCCTGGAAGAAGATCACCGGACATTTCAGCTGCCGCGCGTGGAACAGTGGCGAGCGCTCCCGGTAGGTCGACTCCTCCTCGGGCCAGCGACCGATCAGACGATCCACGTAGTGCGACTCGAATTTGTGCGTCTCTCGTGCGAGCGCGGACAGATCCGAGATGCCGTAGTAGCTCGCGCCCACGGCGAAGACGCTGCGAAAGGTCATGCAGGCGAGCGTCGTGTAGCCCCCGGCACTCGAGCCGTGGATGATCAACCGGCGACGGTCGACGCGTCCGCGCTTCGCGAGCGTGAGCGCGGCGTTGGTGCAGTCGTCGACGTCGACGATGCCCCATCTGCCCGAAAGGCGCTCGCGGTACGCGCGCCCGTATCCGCTGCTCCCGCCGTAGTCGACATCGACGACGGCGAAGCCGCGGCTCGTCCAGTACTGGATCGTCGGGTCGAACAGTTGACGCGCGCTCGCGGTGGGACCTCCATGGCTCTGCACGATCAGCGGGGGACGCTCGCCCGGGGCGCCCTGATAGTCGCGGTTTTTCGGCGGGTAGTAGAGCGCGTGCGCCTCCTCGTCTCCCGTCGTCGCGAAGGTCATGTGCCGCGGTGAAGAGATGTACCCGGCGTCAAGGCTCATCTGCCGGCTCCGCTTGAGCACGCGGGTCTCGCCGGTGTTCGGATCGATGGCGACAACCGCGAGCGGATCGAGTGCCGAGCCGGCGAGCGCGATGATCTGGTCCGCCGCGTCGATGTGGATCGAGGAGAGGTACGAGAGCCGGAGGGGGAGCTCCCGGGTGACGCCGCCGTCGGTCACTGCGATCTTCATCGCCGCGTCCTGTGCGTACGCGACAGCGACAGAGCCGTCGCCGAGGATCGCGTAGCTCGACTGCCCGAACTGCCAGTCGGGTTCAGCGCAGTCTGCCGCGATCGGGAAGATGGCAGCTCCGGATTCGTCGTAGAGGTTCCAGAATCCCGATCGGTCCGAGATGTAGAACAGCCTGCCGTCCGGTCCAAAGCGCGGCTGGCTGATCGATTCGCCCGGGCCTCCGGCGATCCGCTGTGCACTCGACGACGGACCGGCCGCATTCGGATCGATGCTGAAGAGCTCGGTCGCATCCCAGGGCATGTCCGGATGATTCCAGGTGAGATAGACGAGTCGGTGCCCGTCGGGCGCGAGCCTCGGAGATGAATAGAAGTCGTTTCCCGAGGCGAGCACCTCGACAGGTCCCTCGTGATCGAGCGGGATCCGCACGAGGTCGTTGACGACACCCGCGGCACCCGCCACGCGATTGACCCCGTGTCGCTCGCGAACCGCGATCAGCCAATGGCCGTCGTCGGTCGCGACGAAGTCGGCGTATCTTGTCGACTGGTCCGATTCCGCCGTTGGCGCAAGCGCGGTGATGCTCCCCGACGCGTCGCGCACGTAGATGCGCTGGTCGGAGAGGTTGGAAAAGTACACGCGGCCGTTCGCGACGCAGTAGCAGAGGCCTCCGTACTCATGGACCAGGGTGCGCGCACTGTACGGGGCGGGCAGGAGATCCTCGATCGACCCGTCGTGGCGCATGGCGACGATGACCTGTCTCCCCGCCTCGTTCGGGCGACGTTCGACCCAGTAGATGTCCCCGGCGTCGGCGACGACGAAACTCAGTGCGACGACCTCCTCGACGAGCTGTGCTCCGGTGATCGGAGATGTCCATGTCCCGTAGGCCGCTGTCTTTGCCACGCCCAAATCCCTCCGTCGTCGGTCCGGCAGAAGCTACCAGTGCTCGCGATGCACCCTCTCGTGCGCGTCTCGTCGGCTCGAGACCGGGCGTGGGGCGCCGCTCGCGGGGTCGGGAACGCCGATTGCGATCGCCCCAATGGTGACCGTCTCCGCGGGCATCGCGAAGGTCTCGAGGAGTCTCTGTTCGCGCCCTTGCAGATGGAAGAAGAGCGCGCCGAGCCCCGCATCCGTGGCGAGGAGCAGCAGGGTCATCGCCACGAATGCCGCGTCGACGCTCCAGTAGGGAACCGGCCATGCATCGGCGGGCAGCCGGAAAAGTGAGGACGAGTGCTTGTCCTCTCGCGCGTAGCGCTCGACATACCGGTTTGGACTCGCGCACGGCACGACGATCACCGGAGCCTGTACGAGGGCGCGCGACCGGCGCCCGTCGACGAGCCAGTCCGGGTCGCCGATGGCCTGCCAGAAGCTCGCACGGGCGGACTCGAGGGTGAGCACGAGCAGTTCGACGCCCTGCGTGGAGCCCGCCGATGGCGAGCGCAGTGCGAGGGAGAGCAGCTGGTCGAGGAGGGCCCCGTCGACCGCCTCGGGCAGGAAGTGACGGGTCATGCTCCTGGCCCGGACGACCTCTTGGAACTCCATGGAGAGACGCTACCCCCCCGGGGGGTGAATGGAATGTTGACTCAACTGGTAATGTTTAGGGAACCCGTGGAGCCGAGGGGCGAGATCCGAGGATTGGCCATGGCCAGTCACAGAGAGAGGAGCGGTCGCGAGATGGCAAGTTTTCGAGACCTTCTAGCCGAAGTCAAGCGAGAGATCCGGGAAATCGAGCCCGCCGCGGCCGACGCACGGCGTGCGGACGCGATCTTCCTCGATGTGCGAGAGGCCGACGAGTACGAGCAGGGGGCGATTCCTGGCGCGATGCATCTCCCGCGAGGATTCCTCGAGGTGCAGGTCGAGGGCAGGATCGTCGACAAGTCCGCACCGATTGTCGTCTACTGCGCCGGAGGGACCCGCTCCGCCTTCGCCGCGAAGTCACTCGCGGACCTCGGCTACGTCGACGTCGTCTCGATGGCCGGTGGATTCAACCGCTGGAAGGATGAGGGCCTGAACTGGCAGACGCCGGTCGTGCTGACCTCTGATCAGCGCAACCGGTACCAGCGACACCTCCTGCTTCCCGAGGTCTCCGAGTCGGGACAGCAGCGACTCCTCGCCTCGAAGGTGCTGCTGCTCGGAGCGGGCGGACTCGGCTCTCCGGCCGCGCTCTACCTCGCGGCCGCCGGCGTTGGCACGATCGGCATCGTCGACATGGATGTGGTCGACGCCTCGAACCTGCAGCGCCAGATCCTGCACAACATGGACCGCATCGGCGAGCGCAAGGTGGACTCGGCGAAGAAGGCGCTCACCGCGATGAACCCGGATGTGAATGTCATCACCTATGACATGCGCATCGGCGCGGACAACATCGTCGATCTCTTCCAGGACTACGACCTCGTCGTCGACGGCACGGACAACTTCCCGACGAGGTACCTCGTCAACGATGCCTCGTTGGTTACGAGGACTCCGGTGGTGCATGGTTCGATCTTCCGTTTCGAGGGCCAGGCGACGGTATTCAATCCCTACGTCGGACCCTGTTACCGCTGCATCGTTCCCGAGCCCCCGCCTCCCGAACTCGCACCCTCGTGCTCCGAGGCGGGCGTCCTTGGTGTGCGGTGTGGCATCATCGGCTAGATCGAGGCGGTCGAGGCGAACAAGATGCTGCTCGGAATCGGAGAGACGCTCGTCGGTCGCCTGCTCGCCTATGACGCTCTCGGCGAGGAGTTCCGCACCTTCAAGGTCCGGCGCGACCCGAACTGCCCGGCCTGTGGCGAGGGAGCGGAGATCGTGATCGCAGAGTACGACCAGCTCTGCATGCCCCACGCGGTCGCCCCTGCGCACTGAGGAGCCGATTACCGCGCGGGAGTGACTGTTGGCGATCCGCCCGTGACGCGCGGGCGATATGGCGCCACCCGAACCCTCGACCTCATATGCCGAGGCGGCGCGGTCGTCGTCTGGCAGTGACTACTGGGGCGCGTGGTGCTCGTAGCGGCGCTCGAGCAGGGCCGCGCGCCGGGGACCCCGTGCGAGATCGATCACGGTCATCGCCATCGCCTTCGCGCCGTCAAGGAGCGCGAGGTCTGCGTTCGGTGAGATGCAGTGCCTCGCGAAGGCCGCCTGGTGGTTCACCGCGGGAAGCGCTCCGATGTCGAGCGTGGGGTGTATCGCAGGGATGACCAGCGAGACGTTTCCCATGTCCGTCGAGGCCGCGACCACCCGCTTTGCGGGAGGGGCAAAGACGCGGCCGAGTGCTTCGGCGTTCGCCCGGTAGAGCTCCGCCATCGGCTCGTCGATCAAGAACTCCGAGTACGGGGGAGAGTGGGTGACATATTCGAGCGAGGTCTCCGTGGCGATCGCGCCAGCCTCGAAACAGCGGTGCACCCGCGGCAGCCACTCGTCGAGCTCTTTCAGCGTGGAGGCGCGTGCGTAGTACTTGGCGACCGTGTGCGCGGGAACGATGTTCGGTGCCGAGCCTCCGTTGGTGACGATGCCATGGACCTGGTCACCCGGGTTCGCGTGCTGTCGCAGGAGGCCGATCGCGACCTGGGCGACCGTGATCGCGTCCGCGGCGTTCCGTCCGCGTTCGGGATAGGCAGAGGCGTGTGCCTCGACTCCGTGGTAGTGCACGTCGAAGTGCGTCACCGCGAGACACGGCATTCCCGTCATCTCCGAGGTCCAGGGGTGAACCATCATCGAGGCATTCAGACCGTCGAAGCCGCCGCGTTCGAGCATGAGGATCTTCCCGCCTCCGCCCTCCTCCGCGGGGGTGCCGAGTACGACGAGCGTGATGTCGAGTTCCTCGACGAGATCCGCCAGCGCGATCGCGGTCCCGACCGCGGCGCCGGCGATGACGTTGTGGCCGCACGCGTGTCCGATGTCGGGGAGCGCATCGTATTCGCAGCAGATGCCGATCACGAGCGGGCCCGAACCGATGGACGCGCGAAACGCCGTGGGGAGGTCACAGACCGCCCTCTCGACGACAAAACCACGGGTCTCGAGCATCTCGGCACACCATGCGGAGGCCTTGAACTCCTCGAAGGAGAGTTCCGGATTGGCGTGGATCCGGTGCGACAGTCCAATCAGTGGATCGCGCGCGTCGTCGATCTTGTCGATGACCGATTGCTTGAGGCGATCGGTCGTGGCACTCATTCGATGACCGCGACGATGTCGCCGGGACCGAGCGTGTCACCAACGGAGACGCGCAGCTCCCGAACGGTTCCCGCCACACGGCTGCGGATCGGATTCTCCATCTTCATCGCCTCGAGTACGCAGATGATCTGGTTGCTCTCCACCTGGTCACCGACGCTAACCGAAACCGACATGATCGTGCCCTGCATCGGTACGGTGACCGTCCGGCTATCGGGCTCCACGGCGACCGATGACGATCTGCGTCTTGGCCCCTTCGGCCTCGCGGCCGACTCGCGCAGCGCGGCGTCGAGCCACATCCTCACCCGATAGCGTCTGCCGTCGACCTCGGCCTCGATCGTCTCGAGCACCCGGCCGTGTTCGTCGATCGAGCCGTCTCGGCCGAGCGGGGGAGTCACTGACGAGAGATCGACGTCGGATTCGACAAAACCCGTCGAATGGGTTGCCGCGATGAAACGCGGGGATTCGAGGATCAGCTTGAGCGCAGGGATCGTCGTCGCGACGCCCTCGATGACGGTCTCGCCGAGGCAGCGGAGCATGCGCGTGCGCGCCTCCTCGCGATCGTTGCCCCAGACCGAGATCTTCGCGATGAGATTGTCGTAGTTCGCCGAAACCTCATCGCCGGGGCCATAGCCCGCGTCGACGCGCACTCCGAGACCTCCCGGATAGCTGAGGCGTCCGATCGTCCCCGGACTTGGCAGGAAGGCGCCGCCCGAAGGATCCTCCGCGTTGATGCGACACTCGATCGCATGACCCCTCGGGGCGATGGACTCCTGGGAGACCGAAAGTGGCGCGCCGGCGGCCACCTCGAGCTGCATCCGGACGAGATCGAGTCCGGTGACGAGTTCGGTGACCGGATGTTCGACCTGGAGGCGGGTGTTCATCTCGAGGAAGAAGAACTCCCCCTGCTCGTAGAGGAACTCGACGGTGCCGACGCCCCGGTACCCACAGCGTCGGGCGAGCGTCGCGGCGGCCTCGCCCATCTTCTGGCGGACGGCATCGCTGATCGCGGGTGCGGGAGTCTCCTCGATGAGCTTC
>DAIDIA010000094.1 GCA_027459565.1 Acidimicrobiaceae bacterium
GAGGATGCTGACGACGTTTTCCTCACCGGAGATGGTCCGCTCCGCGCTCGCGGGCGTGGGTTATCTCGCGGACGAGGCGCTTTCGACGGTGGTCTTTCTTGCGCTCGTGATGGCGCGGCCCTTGTTCCTCGAGGGGGAACCCGGATCAGGCAAGACCGAGCTCGCCAAGGCGATCGCCGCGATAACCGGGGGAGAGCTTCTTCGACTCCAGTGCTATGAGGGCATCGACTCCTCGGAGGCGCTCTATGAGTGGGACTATTCGCGCCAGCTCGTCCACCTGCGATTCGCTCAGGCGCGCGCCGACATCGGCGAACTCGACGAGCACGAGCTGTTCTCCGAGCGGTTTCTGCTCCGGCGGCCGCTCCTCCGTGCGCTCGGTGCGAAGCCGGGCGAGGCTCGGCCAGTGCTCCTCGTCGACGAGGTCGATCGTGCCGACGACGAGTTCGAGGCGTTCCTCCTCGAGGCGCTCTCCGACTTTGCCGTCACGGTCCCCGAGATCGGGACGATGCGCGCCGAGATCTTGCCGATTGTCATCTTGACCTCGAACCGGACGAGGGACGTCCATGACGCACTCAAGCGCCGATCCCTGTATCACTGGCTCGACCAGCCCTCGTTCGAGACGGAGGTCGCGATCGTACGCAGCCGCGTCCCCGCGGTGAGCGAACGGTTCGCCCGCGAGGTCACGCTCGCGATCCGCCAGATCCGCGAGGTTGGTCTCTACAAGTCTCCCGGAGTGGCCGAGACGATTGACTGGGCAATCGCGCTCAACGAACTCGGCGCGCGTCGTCTTGAGGGCGCATCGGTCGACGCGACGCTTGGCCTCATCTTGAAATACCGCGAAGACGTCGCGCGCGTGCGCGCGGTCGGCATTGACGATCTCGTCGCCCGGGCGACCACGTGATCTGAGTGGTCGAGGACCTTTTCGCGAGCGACCAGGTCGATATCGCGCAGTTCGTCGCCTCGTTGCGGAGATCCTGTGCACGCCAAGGGCTCCCGCTCTCCGCGTCAACCGCGATCGATCTCCATGAGGCCTATCGCAGCCTTCCCGGTATCGGACCAAGAGCGCTCTATTTCGCCTCGCGCGCGCTCTGCGTCCATCGGCCAGAGGACCTTGCCCCCTTTGATCTCGCGTTCTCCGTACTCCTTGGCGCCAAGAGCGCGGGCCGCGACGCAAAGACCGACGTGTCGACCCTGGAGACACTCGGTGACGGGTTCGGCGCTCCCGAGGTCGATTCCGGTGAGGACTCCGCGGCGGGCCTCGCTGTGTACAGTCGACACGAACGCCTCCAAGACCGCGACATCGCTAAGTGTTCCATCCCGGAGCTCGAGATGATCGACTCGGTGCTCGATGGGGTCTCCCGTCGCCATGCACGCGTACTGCGGCGCCGAACGCGCGTGAGCGCGAAGATCTCAAGGACGCTCGACCTTCGCCGCTCGATCGGACGCGCGCGGTCCACCGATGGTGATCTGATCGAACTCGTCTTTCGCTCGCGCCGTGAGTCTGCGCGTCGTGTCGTCTTTCTCGTCGACATCTCGGGTTCGATGGACAGATACGTTCCCGCACTCTTGCGATTGATCCACGGAATATCCCAAGGTGAGCTGCGCGTGGAGATCTTCGCGCTCGGTACCCGACTCACGCGCCTGTCGCGGACACTCGCGGTCGCCTCGGTGGACGAGGCACTCGCGGCGATGCGCGCGCTGGTTCGCGATTGGTCCGGCGGTACGCGTCTCGGCGAGTCGCTCTCGCATTTCAACGATCATTTCGGCGTGCGCGGTCTCGCACGGGGCGCGACCGTCGTCATCATCTCGGATGGACTCGACCGCGGCGAGCCCGAGACACTCGGTCGTCAGATGCACCGCCTCCGTCTCGTCGCTCGCCAGGTGATCTGGGTCAACCCACTCAAGGCGGCAGATCGCTACGAGCCGCTCGCGCGCGGCATGGCTGCGGCACTTCCGAGCGTCGACCACTTCCTCTCCGGACACTCGCTCTCCTCACTCGTTGAACTCGTCGACCTGCTCTATCGCCCCGTCGCCCCGCCTCCGCTGGTGCGCCGCAGCTGAGGGGAGCATCTCGGCGTCGTACCGGCACAGGTCGACAAGCTGCCGGCTGTCGCAGCGGCGGGGAGATGTTCTATCCTCGGTGCCACGTGGCGTCTCGAGCGCTCGACGGAAACAGGGAGAAGAGTTCATGCGCGACGGTTTTTCGGTCTACGACACCGACACCCATATCTCACCCTCTGCGGAGGAGCTCTCGGACTATCTCTCGCCGCGCCTCCACGAGTT
>DAIDIA010000095.1 GCA_027459565.1 Acidimicrobiaceae bacterium
ATTCATGCCCTCCGGCGACCAGCCGCAGGCGATCGCCGCGCTCGCGGCGGGTCTCGAAAGCGGCGAGCGCTACCAGACGCTGCTTGGCATCACCGGCTCGGGCAAGAGCGCCACGATCGCCTGGACGATCGAGCAGGCCCAGCGCCCGACGCTCGTCATCGCCCCGAACAAGTCGCTCGCGGCGCAACTCGCGGGGGAGTTCCGCGAGTTCTTTCCGGAGAACCGGGTGGAGTACTTCGTCTCGTACTACGACTACTACCAGCCAGAGGCATACATGCCCGCCTCGGACACCTTCATCGAAAAAGACAGCTCGGTCAATGACGAGATCGACCGCCTTCGCCATTCCACGACGGCCGCGCTGTTGACGCGCCGCGACGTGATCGTCGTCGCCTCGGTCTCTTGCATCTATGGGCTGGGGTCCCCGGAGGAGTACGCGACGAAGATTCTCGTGCTGACGCCGGGTTCGACTCACGACCAGCGGAGCATTCTCCGCAAGCTGATCGACCTCCAATACGAGCGTAACGACATGAACCTCGTGCGCGGGAAGTTCCGGGTGCGCGGCGATACCATCGAGCTGCACCCCGCCTACGAGGAGACGGCGGTGAGGATCGAGCTCTTCGGCGATGAGGTCGAACGGATCACGCGGTTCGATTCGCTCACCGGCGAACAGCTCGGTGAACTCGACGAGCTTGCCGTCTTTCCGGCGACACATTACGTCGCCGGTGACGAACGGGTCCGCACGGCGATCGGAAACATCGAGATCGAACTCGGTGAGCGCCTCCGAGAGTTTCGCGCTCATGACCGGCTCGTCGAGGCACAGAGGCTCGAGATGCGCACCGAGCACGACCTCGAGATGCTCGCCGAGGTCGGGTTCTGTTCCGGGATCGAGAACTACAGCCGTCACCTCGATGGCCGGGGACCGGGCGAGCCGCCATTCACCCTGATCGACTATTTCCCGAAGGACTGGCTGTTGATCATCGACGAGAGCCACGTCACGGTTCCCCAGCTTCATGGCCAGTATGCGGGAGACCGTTCGAGGAAGGAGGTCCTCGTCGAACACGGCTTCCGGCTCCCGTCGGCGATGGACAATCGCCCGCTCACCTTCGAGGAGTTCGACGCTCGCATCAACCAGGTGATCTACTTGTCCGCGACCCCCTCACCCTACGAGCTCGAGGTCTCGACAAATGTCGTGGAGCAGATTGTCCGACCGACGGGGCTGCTCGACCCCGAGGTCGTCATCAAGCCGACCAAGAGCCAGATCGACGATCTGCTTGCGGAGATGGAGCCGGTCATCGCGCGCGGCGAACGGGTCCTCATCACGACGCTCACGAAGAAGATGGCCGAGGACCTGTCGGACTACCTTCTTGAGCTCGGACTACGCGTGCGATACCTGCATTCGAATATCGACACGATCGAACGGATCGAGATCATCAGGGACCTGCGCCTTGGCGAGTTCGACGTTCTCGTCGGCATCAACCTCTTGCGCGAGGGTCTCGACCTTCCCGAGGTCTCGCTCGTCGCGATCCTCGACGCGGACAAGGAGGGGTTCTTGCGCTCGGCAACCTCGTTGATCCAGACGATGGGCCGCGCAGCCCGAAATTCGGCGGGCCGAGTGATTCTCTACGCCGACGTGGTCACCGACTCGATGAGGAAGGCGATCTCGGTCACGGAGACCCGTCGACATCGCCAGGAGGCGTACAACAGGGAACACGGCATCGATCCCCAGACGATCATCAAGGCCGTCTCTGACCTTGTTGCCCAGTTCCGCACTGCAGCAGGCTCTGGTGAACTCATCCCCGAGAGCACCGGCGCTCCACTGCCGCGCGGTTCTCGGACCCGCACCGACAGATCGCGCCGCGCCGGCCAGCGCGTGGTCGAGACGATCGGCGCCGCTTTGCCCGCGCACCCGGGCGAGCTGCCGCGTGAGGAGCTGACGCGCCTCGTTCTCGCACTCGAGTCCGAAATGCACCAAGCGGCTGCGGACCTTCGTTTTGAGTACGCCGCCCGGTTGCGCGACGAGGTCAAGTCGCTCAGGCGCGAGTTGCGAGAGGTCGGCTAGTCCGCCGATAGGCTCACGTGGTGCCCGATTTCCTCGTCGTTCGCGGAGCACGCGAGCACAACCTCCAGAACGTGTCCATCGAGCTCCCGCGGGAGAAACTGATCGTCTTCACCGGGCTCTCGGGTTCGGGAAAGTCGTCGCTCGCATTCGACACGATCTACGCCGAGGGTCAGCGACGGTATGTCGAGTCGCTCTCGTCTTACGCCCGTCAGTTTCTTGGCCAGATGGACAAGCCGGACGTCGACTTCATCGAGGGGCTCTCTCCGGCGATCTCGATCGACCAGAAGTCTGCATCGCGCAATCCGCGCTCCACGGTCGGCACCGTGACAGAGATCTATGACTATCTCCGGCTCCTCTACGCCCGCATCGGTATCGCGCACTGTCCCAAGTGCGGGGACCCGGTCAGTCGTCAGAGTCCGCAGCAGATTGTCGACCGCGTCATGGGGATCGCGGATCAGAGCCGGTTCCACGTGCTCGCGCCGCTCGTACGCGGCAGACGGGGAGAATACGGCGCGTTGTTGGAAGATCTCTCCAAGCAGGGTTTCGCCCGGGTGCGCGTCGACGGCGTCGTGTATGAACTCGCCGATCGCAAGGCGATCGAGATGGCACGTTATGAGCAGCACTCGATCGAGGTTGTCGTGGACCGGCTCGTGCGCCGCGACGGGATCGAGCGTCGGCTCACGGACTCGATCGAGACCGCGCTTCGGCTTGGTGAGGGAACTGCGGAGATCCAGTTGCTCGACTCCGACGAGATCCTCGGCTTCTCCCAGCATCTCTCGTGCGCACGCGATGGCCTGAGTTTCGAGGATCTCGCGCCGCGTTCGTTCTCGTTCAACTCGCCCTATGGAGCATGTCCCGCGTGCGCAGGGCTCGGAACGCGCCACGAGGTGGACCCGGATCTCATCGTGCCGAATCCCGATCTTGGGATCGCTGATGGTGCGATCGCCCCATGGAACGGAGCGCGTACCGAGTACTTCTCCCGTGTTCTTGCCGCCGTCGCAGAGCACTTCGGCTTCGATACCAAGACACCGTGGAAGCGTCTGACCAAGGCACAGCGGAAGACCCTGCTGTACGGCGCCGCGGGAACGCGCGTCCACATCGCGTATCGCAACCGTTACGGACACAATCGCAGCTACAACGCCGAGTACGAGGGGGTGATTCCCTGGCTCGAGCGGCGCCACAAAGAGGCGGACTCGGAGTTCATGCGCGAGCAGATCGCCGGCTACATGCGCGAGGTTCCCTGTTCTGACTGCCATGGCGCGCGCCTCAAGCCGGAGATTCTCGCGGTCACCGTTGGAGACCGCTCGATCGCACAGTTCGCGGCGCTCGCGATCGGCGATGCACACCGGTTGATCGACGAGCTTGAGCTCAGCCCAAGAGAGATGATGATCGCCGAACGGGTCCTCAAAGAGATCCAGTCGCGACTCCGATTCCTCGTCGACGTCGGGCTCGACTATCTCTCGCTTGACCGATCGGCAGCCACGCTCGCTGGCGGTGAGGCGCAACGCATCCGGCTCGCGAGCCAGATCGGTAGCGGACTGGTCGGGGTCTTGTATGTGCTCGACGAGCCCTCGATCGGTCTCCACCAACGCGACAACCAGCGTCTCATCGAGACGCTCGAGCGCCTGCGCGATCTCGGGAACACCGTGATCGTGGTCGAGCACGACGAGGAGACGATCCGCGTCGCTGATCACATTGTCGACATCGGCCCGGGCGCGGGGGAACACGGCGGGGAGATTGTCTACAGCGGGAAGCTCAAGGGACTGCTCGGCGCCAAGGAATCCATCACCGGCCAGTATCTCTCGAAGCGGCGCTCCATCGCCGTTCCCGAGGCGAGGCGCGTTCCCCACAAGGGTGTGATCACCGTGCGCGGTGCAAGGGAGCACAATCTCAAGAGCATCGACGTGGAGTTCCCCCTTGGCTGTCTGATCGTCGTCACCGGGGTCTCGGGATCGGGCAAGTCGACGCTGGTGAATGACATCTTGTTGCGCGCTCTGAGCCAGCACGCCTACGGGTCGCGCTCGGTTCCGGGCAGGCACCGGAGCGTCGAGGGAGTCGAACAGGTCGACAAGGTGATCGACATCGATCACTCGCCGATCGGAAGGACGCCCCGTTCGAATCCGGCCACGTACACCGGCGTGTTCGACCACATCCGCAGGCTCTTCGCAGAGACCCCCGAGGCGAAGCTCCGCGGCTACAAACCGGGTCGATTCTCGTTCAACGTCGCCGGTGGCCGTTGCGAGACGTGCTCGGGCGATGGAACGATCAAGATCGAGATGCACTTCCTCCCGGACATCTACGTTCCCTGCGAGACCTGCAAGGGCGACCGGTACAACCGCGACACGCTCGAGGTGCTCTGGAAGGGCAGGTCGATCGCCGACGTGCTACGGCTGTCGTGTGAGGAGGCCGTCGATGTCTTCGCCGCGCAGCCGGTGATCGCACGGCACCTGCGTACCCTTGTCGATGTCGGGCTCGGGTATGTCCGACTCGGTCAGAGCGCGCCGACACTCTCGGGCGGCGAGGCGCAGCGCGTCAAGCTCGCCTCCGAGCTCTCCAAGCGTCCCACGGGCAGGACCGTCTACATCCTCGACGAGCCGACGACCGGGCTCCACTTCGAGGACGTCAACAAGCTGCTCGGCGTGCTCCAGCGGCTCGCGGACCAGGGGAATACGGTGATTGTCATCGAGCACAACCTCGATGTGATCAAATGCGCAGACTGGATCATCGACCTTGGTCCAGAGGGCGGCGGAGGTGGCGGCCGGGTGGTCGCCGTGGGCACGCCGGAGAAGATCGCGAAGGTCGCGAACAGCCATACGGGGCGCTTCCTCGCACCCCTTTTATAGAGAACGAAGGAGATGGTGGCGAGATGGATCTCGAACTGACGGGAAAGCGGGCGGTGGTGACCGGCGGGAGTCGGGGGATCGGCAGGGCGATCGCCGTCGCGCTGTGCCGCGAGGGTGTCGATGTTGCGCTGTTCGCGCGCGACCGGGCGCGTCTCGATGCCACGGCCAGCGAGATCGCGGATCTCACGGGAAGACGGGTCGAGGGATTCGTGGTCGACACCGGAAGCGAGCCCTCCGTGATCGAGGGCGTGCGCAGCATGGTCCAGTCCTTTGGAGGGGTGGATATCCTCGTCAACGCGGCCGCGAAGCCCGGGGGGCAGTCCAAGCCACCGACCTATGACCAGGTGACCTCCGAGGCCTTCTTCGAGGACATGAACGTCAAGGTGATGGGCTACCTCCGCTGCGCGCAGCAGATCGCCCCGCACATGATCAATGCGGGGTGGGGGAGGATCATCAACATCAGCGGCCTCGCGGCACGCAACGCGGGCACGGTGATCGGCTCCGTGCGAAATGTCGCGGTCTCGGCGCTGACGAAGAATCTCGCCGACGCGCTCGGTCCCTATGGGATCAACGTCACCGTGGTGCACCCCGGGAACACGGTCACCGAGGCGACGACTCCGGAGGTACTGAGCCGTCCGGCCACCAATATCGTCGGTAGGATGATCACTGCGGCCGAGGTCGCCGACGTCGTGACCTTGCTCGCCTCGCCGAAGAGCATCGCCATCACGGGTGATGCGGTCGTCGTCGGCGGAGGTTCGCCGAGGTCGATCTACTACTGATCGGTCTCGCCTACGAACCCGGCAGGTGGTCGAGTCCGTAGGGCGGAGCGCCATCGATGGTCTCGAGCGCCGCGAGGAAACAGTGCAGCTGTGCGCGTGCGCGTTCGGCTCGCGCATGCTGGCTCGCGCGATGACAGAACAGCGCCCAGTCACAGCTCCTCGCTGCGCCCCACAGCGCGACCCTCCTCGGACTCAGTCGAAGGCGCGAGGCGACGGCGTCGATCCGCATGAGGATCTCTCGCTCGTCTGGCCGGTCGATCCGATCCGGATCGACCTCGAGGATCAGCGGGATCGTCTCGTAGGCCGGATCGCCGCGAAGCGGCCTCGGATCGATGGCTATCCAGGGCCGGCGCGCGGACTTGAGGATGTTGCCGGGGTGGAGGTCACCGTGCAAGAGCACCCCCCTCTCCTTGACGCGGCCGAACGCACCGAGGATCTCGAGTCCGAGCTGGTACTCGCGACAGACGAGTTCGGGCCGGTCGGCGAGCGTGCGTTGGCCAAGTTCGAAATAGTGCCCGCACTGGCGCGCGAGCGTGTCGACTCCCGCAAAGGGCTTGGTCTGCCAGAGTTCGTCCATCAGGGCGAGCGTGACCTCGAGGGCCTCATCGGTTCGCGCACCGTCGCGAAGCGTCGACCCCGGATCGCACCATTCGAGCAAAAGCGCGGATCGTTCGCCCTCGTAGACCTCGACGGTCCTTTCGCCGCCGTACGCGCGCAACGCGTCGAGCTCGCGGTGCATCGCGGGATAGGAGATCTTCAACAACGCGGGCGATGCGTCCTCGCGTCGCACACGCGCGACGTACGCGGTGCTCGCTCCTCGAATGGGGGCCTCGATCTCGCACCGCCATCGATCGAGGTAGTGCACAATCTGGCCCGGGAGATCCTCGCACCAACGCCGGCCGTCATCTTGCCAGTACAGGTATGCGCTCTTGGTCAGATCGTCGGAAATCTCGGGCGTTGGTGTCACAAAGAGTCCTCCCGATCGACGATGGCGCGGCGACCGTTCCAGGGAGACGAAGATATCGCGGATGTGTCAAAGCCATCGGAAATCCGCTTAGCGTAGATACCGTGTTCCCCCGTCCCGACCACATTCCCGATGCGCCTGGGTCGTACCAGTTCAAGGATTGTGACGGCAGGGTCATCTATGTCGGAAAGGCGAAGAGCCTCAAGTCGCGTCTTTCGAGCTACTTTGTCCGCCCGGAGTTGTTGCACCCTCGTACTGCGCAGATGATGGAGCGCGCCGCCTCGGTGGAGTGGATCCAGGTGCGAAGCGATGTCGAGGCGATCATGCTCGAATACAACCTGATAAAGGTTCACCGACCGCATTTCAATGTCCGACTCATCGATGACAAGACCTATCCCTGGCTGGCGGTCACCATCGACGAGCAGTTTCCGCGCGCGATGATCACCCGAGGTTCTCGCCGCAAGGGCACTCGGTACTTCGGACCCTATGCGCAGTCCTATGCGCTCCGCGAGACGCTCGACCTGTTGCTCCGGACCTTTCCGCTTCGGACGTGCAACGACGCGAAATACCGGCGCCATGAGCGGCTTGGGCGTCCGTGCCTTCTCTTCCACATCGAACGTTGCAGTGGCCCGTGCGTCGGCGAGATCTCACCCGAGGACTATCGCCTCTTGGTTGACGGGATCATGAGCTTCATGGACGGTGACACCAAGGCGATCACCGAGCAGCTCGAGACGGCGATGCAAGAGGCTTCGAAGAACCAGAGATACGAAGAGGCTGCGACGTATCGCGACAAGCTTGAGTCGATCCAGATCGCAGGCCAGCGACAGGAGATGGTCGCCTCTTCGGACGAGGATCTCGACATCATCGGAATTGCTGAGGACGAACTCGAGGCGGCGGTACAGGTGCTGCACGTGCGACACGGGAGAGTCGTCGGAAGGAACGGGTTCATCCTCGAGAAGGTGGAGCCGATGTCGACCGAGGAACTCACCGGGCGCGTCCTCGAGACGAACTACGGGGAGACCCCGCTCAGTATCGCCGGCGAGGTGCTCGTCGATGTACTTCCGGACGAGCACGCCATCTACGCCGAGTGGCTCTCCGGGCGTCGGGGCATGCGCGTCCATATCCACGCGCCAAAGCGCGGTCGCAAGAGACGCCTGCTCGACACCGCGGCCGCGAATGCAAAGGAGCAGTTGGTGCGCCACCGCACGCGGCGTGCGGGAGATCTCACCTCCCGAGCCCAGGCACTCGACCAGCTGAAGAGCTATCTCGGTCTGCGGACCGCTCCGTTGCGGATCGAGTGCTACGACATGAGCCACCTTCAGGGGACCAACTACGTCGGCTCCATGGTGGTGATGGAGGACGGTCTCCTCAAAAGGCCCGACTACCGCAGATTCAAGGTGAACGCCGTTGCCGGGAATGATGACTACTCGGCAATGCGCGAGGTGCTCCTTCGTCGCCTGCGCCGCATCGACGAGGTCGATGACAGCGCCGACGCGGGCAGAGCGGCGCGGTTCTCTTACCCTCCGCAGCTGCTCCTGCTCGATGGCGGGAAGGGCCAGCTCGGAGTCGGCATCGAGGTCGTCCGCGAGCTCGGGCTCGAAGGACGGCTCGAGCTCGCTGCCCTCGCCAAGCAATTCGAGGAGGTCTACGTACCCGGCCGTTCCGATCCGATTCGCATTCCGCGCGACAGCGAGGCCATCTATCTCCTGCAGCAGATCCGGGATGAGGCGCACCGCTTCGCAGTCAGCTTCCACCGCGAGCTGCGGAATCGAAACATGACGAGGGGGGCACTCGATGACGTTGTCGGTCTGGGTCCGAAGCGGAGGCGGCGCCTGTTGAGCGAGATGGGCAATGTGCGCGCGATCAGAGCGAAATCCCTTGCCGACCTCGAGGGGATCGAATGGCTTCCGAACGCAGTCGCTCGCTCGCTCTACGAACATCTTCACGGGCCGTCACCAAAGCGAACGGACACGGGGACGACGGTCGATATGGAGGCGGGGAGCCGATGACGTCGGGCACTGACCCATTGCTGCCACGGGGAACTCCGGTCGACGTCGCCGTCGCGATTTGGGATCAGCACGCGCAGTGGTGGCGCGAGACCTTCAGCGAGGGTGCGGATATCGAGTACGCCGAGGAGATCGTTCCGCTCGTCACGAGGGTCTTTGCCGCGCGAGATCGTGTACTCGACCTCGGCTGTGGCGAGGGGCAGATCTCCCGGGCGCTTCACGAGACCAACGCCTCAATGAGGATCTTCGGTCTGGATCCGTCGAACGAGCAGCTCCAGAACGCGCGTCGGGGATCCGCTCCGGAGATCAGTTTCGTCCAGGGAGCGGCGGAGCGGATCCCGTTCGCGGACGGCTCATTCGACGGAGTCGTCTGCTGTCTCGCCATCGAGCACTGCGAGGACGTCGATCTCGTCCTCGCGGAGGTCGCGCGCGTGCTGTCTCCAGGCGGAGCCTTCTTCTTGTTGATCAACCATCCCCTCTACCAAGGGATCGGTAGCGGTTTCGTCGACGACCAGATCCTGGGTGAGCACTATTGGCGGGTCGGACCCTATCTCGAGGAGAGGGTGGCTTTCGAGGAGGTAGATCTTGGGGTCACGCTGCCGTTTGCCCATCGCCCGCTGTCGCGGTACATCAATCCTCTGGCGACGCGCGATCTCGTGCTTGTGGAGATGTTCGAGCCGCCGCCCCTGCCGGCGTTTCTCGCGGGCTCCATCGACCCCGATCTCGAATCGGCGATTCCGCGCCTTCTCGCTCTGCATTTCGAGCACCGACCCCGACCTACAATCTGAACAGGACCTTGGCACCATGGTGCAATGGGTCATCTGGAACGACGAGGAGGGGGCCGCGCGGTGATCGAGTACCTCGTCGTAACCGGACTGTCTGGAGCAGGGAGGTCGAGTGCCGCGGCGACGCTCGAGGATCTTGGCTGGTTCGTGATCGACAATCTTCCGCCCGCTTTGATTGGGCGCGTTGCGGAACTCGCCGGGAGACGCGACTCTGATCTTGAGAGACTCTGCTTCGTCACGGGGCGCGGAGGACCAGACTCGATCGGAGATCTTGTTGCGATCGTCGCAGGGTTGCGCGCGACGGGCGCGCGGGTGCGGATGCTCTTTTTGGATTCATCGGATGAGGTGCTGGTGCGCCGCTTCGAAGGTACCAGGCGACGGCATCCGGTCGAGGGCCCTACGCTCCTCGACGCGATCCGGACCGAGCGCGCGCTCTTGCAGGACATACGACAGAGCGCGGATGTCGTGATCGATACGAGCTCCGTGAATATCAACGAACTTCGCAGCAGGCTCTCTGATCTCTTCGTCGATGATCGGTCGGGGAGCGCCATGGAGACCGCAGTCCTCTCTTTTGGCTTCAAGCACGGCCTGCCGCTCGACGTCGACCTCGTGCTTGACTGTCGGTTCCTTCCGAATCCCCACTGGGTGGATGAACTGCGCAACCTCACAGGGCTCGACGAACCTGTACGCGAGTTCGTGCTTGCCTCGGGTGAATCCCAGGAATTCCTCGACCGCGTGACCGACCTCCTGACCTTCCTGCTTCCCGCCTATGCCCGAGAGGGCAAGGCGTATCTGTCGATTGCAATTGGCTGCACCGGCGGTCAACATCGGTCCGTCGTCATTGCCGAGGAGCTCGCCGCAAGAGTCAAGGAGCTTGGTTTTCATCCGAATGTGCATCACCGGGACATTGAGCGATAGTCGAGACCGACATGACCGACCGGATCAGGTGGAGAAGTTGAACGCCGCGGTGCGCCAGAGTGAGCGCTTTCGGGATGGTCCGCGTGTGGTCGCGATCGGCGGCGGACACGGACAGGCGAAGAGCCTCGCGGCGATCCGGCAGTTCGCGAACACGGTCACCGCGATTGTCTCGGTTGCAGATGATGGCGGATCCAGTGGGCGGCTGCGCGAGGCCTTTGGCATTCCCGCGCCCGGTGACCTCCGCAGATGCCTCGATGCCCTGCTTCCGGAGCGCTCGCCCCTCGGTGACGCGCTTGAGCACCGTTTCGGCGCCGGCGAACTCGAGGGCCACACGTTTGGCAATCTCCTCCTCGCCGCCCTGACCGTGACGACCGGTGACTTCGTCGAGGCCGTCAGCGAAGCCTGCCGGCTCCTCGACACCGTCGGAGTCGTCTGGCCCGCCACGACGACCGCGGTCACGCTCTGCGCCTCCACGCTTGACGCAGAGCTCGCGGGTCAGGTGCGGATCATGGCCACCGAGGGTGTTACGCGGGTCTCGCTCACGCCGGCCGACGCGCGATCGCCCGAGTGCGCGGTGCGCGCGATCAAGGAGGCGGAGATGATCGTTCTCGGCCCCGGCTCGCTCTATACGAGCGTGCTGGCGGCGCTTGTGCCAAGGGACCTGTGCGATGCGCTGAGCTTCAGCGATGCAAAGATCGTCTACGTATGCAATCTGCGCCAGCAGATTCCTGAGACCTCCGGTTACACCGTGGGCAATCACGTCGAAGCGTTGATCGCGCATGGCATCACACCCGATGTCGTGATTGCGGACACGCGTGAGATCGACCTCGGCGAGGTTCCCGAGGGCGTCATTTTGCGTACCTGTGCTCTCAGTGGTGAGAACGGCGCGGTTCATGACGTCAATCTGCTTGCCGCGGAGTTGCGGGCTCAGCTCGGATGAGCGATGGATAGTCCGTCATCTGCCCGTTCGGAGACACTCTGACCTGCGCTTTGTGATGGAAATGCGATGATGGAGGGGTGGTTGTTGCACGAACGGCTTTTCTAGGGCAAATTGTCTCGACTGCAATGGGGCAGTAAGTCGTTGCGCAAAGACGCGTGGCGCGTACAGGTTTTCGGACGGTGACGGCATGTCCGTACGGGTAGCGATTAACGGTTTTGGTCGTATTGGACGGAATTTCTTGCGGGCCGTTGCGGCGACAGATTCGGCTATCGAGATCGTAGCGATCAACGACCTCGTCTCGATCGACGCGAATGCGCATCTCTTGCGATATGACTCCTCCCAGGGTCGATTTCCGGGTACCGTCGAGGTTGATGGCGGTGGCATCGTCGTAAACGGTCGCGCGATCTCCGTGTATGCCGAGAGGGATCCGAAGGACCTTCCATGGAAAGACCTCGCGATCGACGTTGTGGTCGAGTCGACCGGCCGGTTCACCAAGCGCGATCAGGCTGCGAAGCATATTGAGGCTGGAGCGCGCCGCGTGGTTGTCTCGGCCCCTGCTGACGGCGCCGACGCGACCTTTGTCGTCGGTGTCAACGACCAGAGCTTTGATCCGACCGCGCACTTCGTCGTCTCGAATGCGTCGTGCACAACCAACTGCTTCGTGCCCATGGTGAAGGTGCTTGACGATGCCTTTGGGGTCCGTCACGGTCTGATGACCACGGTCCATGCCTATACCAATGACCAGGAGCTACTGGATCTCGCGCGTGACAACATGCGCAGGGCCCGGGCGGCAGCGGTGAACATCGTTCCCACCCAGACCGGCGCTGCCCGAGCGACGAGCCTCGTCATGGAGTCGATGAAGGGGCGCCTCGACGGACAGGCGCTTCGCGTACCGGTGCAGGATGGTTCGATCACGGACTTCACGGCAATCATCGGTGCATCCGCTTCCGTGGCGCAGATCAATGAGGCGTTCGCGTCCGCGGCACGTTCAGGACCTCTGGCCCCTGTCCTCGAATACACCTCCGATCCGATCGTCTCGAGCGATATCGTCGGCAACCCTTCGTCATGCATCTTCGATTCGGAGCTGACGATGGCGATCGCCCTGCCCGATGGGACGACACTCGTGAAGGTCTTTGGTTGGTATGACAACGAGTGGGGATATTCGAACCGGCTTGTCGACCTGATTGCGATCATCGGCAGACCGTGAATCACCTTCTACCAGAGCTTGAGGACCTCCCTGACCTAGCCGGCAAGAGTGTCCTTGTCAGAGTCGACTTCAATGTTCCGGTGCACGTCGACGAGCGTGGAAAGCGCGTCATCTCCGATCGTTTCCGAATCCGCGAGGCCGTGCCGACGCTGACCTATCTCATCAACCATCGGGCTCGGGTCACCGTCTGCACCCATCTTGACCGCCCGGGCGGCAAGTTCGTTCCCGAACTCAGCGTCGAACCGATCCGCGCGTACCTCAACGAGCTCGTCCCGGGCGTGACACTGCTCGAGAACCTCCGATTCGATCCGGGTGAAGAGGCGAATGACCCGGCCTTCGTCGACTGGCTCGTCGACAAACACGACTATTACGTCAATGACGCCTTCGGGGTCTCGCACCGGCCACATGCCTCCGTCATCGGACCCCCGACCCGGATTCCCTCTGCCGCGGGAAGGCTTCTCGCTCGGGAGGCGGAGGTCCTCGGTGAGCTGATCACCGCGCCGAACCGACCCTTCGTCGCGATCGTCGGTGGCGCGAAGATCTCGGACAAGCTCGCGGTGCTGCGCGCACTGGCAACCAAGGTGGATACGTTGATCGTCGGTGGAGGTATGTCGTACACCTTTCTGGCGGCGATGGGTCATGAGATCGGAGATTCGTTGTTTGACGCCTCCCAGGTGGACGCGTGCCGTGCGCTTCTCGAGGGTTCGACGAAGATCCTGCTTCCGCTCGACGCCATCGCCATCAACAGGTCCACCGGAGAGGTCCGGAACGTCGGCCGCGACATACCGAGGGGATTCTCCGGTCTTGACATCGGCCCACAGACCGCTGCTCGCTTTGCCGAGGAGATCGCATCGGCAAAGAGTGTTCTCTGGAACGGGCCAATGGGAGTATTCGAAGACGAGCGCTTCTGCGCCGGAACCAGAGCGGTCGCGGAGGCAGTTGCGGCATGCAGGGGTTTCACAGTCGTCGGCGGCGGCGAT
The DNA here is from genome assembly GCA_027459565.1 of Acidimicrobiaceae bacterium. Classification (GTDB taxonomy): domain Bacteria; phylum Actinomycetota; class Acidimicrobiia; order Acidimicrobiales; family Bog-793; genus CAIVND01. The sequence goes on from DAIDIA010000095.1 coordinate 13,482, forward strand.
TCGGTGGCGGCAATCGATGCATTCAAGCTCGAGGATCACATCGATCACGTATCGACCGGAGGAGGTGCTTCGATGGAGTTCATCGAACAGGGAGACCTCTGTGGCATCGCGGCACTTCGCAACTCCGTGCGCCCTTGAGCGAGAGACCGGGGACCCTCTCGAGCGGACACATCCCAGCGGTCGAGCCTCTTCTAAGGTGGTGAGGTGACAACCAAGCGTTCCATTCTCATCAGCGGCAACTGGAAGATGCACGAGAACCACTTCGAGTCGATCAAACTCATCCAGGAGCTGGCCGCGCTCTTGCGGGCCCAGAGCGTTCCTCCACACCGCGTGGTGAGCGTGCATCCTCCATTCACCTCGCTTCGCACGGTCCAGACCGCAGTGGAGTCGGATCACCTCCCTCTCGTCCTTGGCGCGCAGACGTGCCACTTCGAGGACCGAGGACCCTATACCGGGGAGGTCAGCGCGGAGATGCTCGCGAAGCTCGGCGTGACCTTC
>DAIDIA010000096.1 GCA_027459565.1 Acidimicrobiaceae bacterium
CTGTTGATGGGCGCGTGGTGGCGGAGCTGCAGCAGCGCCTGAGGCGGAGCAAGATGAGTTCGATGTCGTTTTGACCGCAGCTGGCGACAAGAAGATTCAGGTCATCAAAGAGGTCCGCACACTGACCAACCTCGGACTCAAAGAGGCCAAGGATCTTGTCGACGGTGCTCCAAAGACCGTTCTCGAAAAGGCCTCCAAAGTGGACGCCGAGAAGGCAAAGGCGCTGCTTGAAGAGGCAGGCGCCACCGTCGAGCTCAAGTAGCCCGCGGTTTTTGCAGCCCGGAGAGCTCCGGAACTGCGAGCGCAGACATTGGGAGTTGGAACCGCCACGGCACCCCCGTGGCGGAGATAGGCTTGGCGCAGCGACGCCAGATACGCCGCTCTGTCCAGAGTCCATTTTTGCGCGCTAGGATTATGAGTTGCTGTGCGCTCCTCTCGGGTGTCGATTGACATTTGCTTGAGATTGCCGCGCAAAGCCGCTGTTCGTACACGTCGCCCACATTGCCTGCGCTAGGAGTAGACCTTTGTCGTCTCGTCCCCGTACTCCTGAGCGGTTCTCGTTTGCCAACCTCACCGAGGTCCTGCCGCTGCCGGACCTCGTTGCGGTGCAGCGGGATTCGTTCGATTGGTTCTTGTCCCATGGTCTTGCAGAGACCTTCGCCGACATCAGTCCGATCGAGGACTTTACCGGCGCCCTGCGCCTGGAACTCGAGTTCGACCCTGATGACGTCGACCTAAGACCACCCCCAAAGTTCACGATCGAAGAGTGCAAACAGAAGGACATGACCTACAGCGCGCCGATCTTTGTACGCGCGCGCTTCATGAATGCCAACACGGGGGAGATCAAAGAGCAGACCGTGTTCATGGGCGACTTCCCGATGATGACGCCGAAGGGGACGTTCATCATCAACGGAACCGAGCGCGTCGTGGTGAGCCAGCTCGTGCGCTCACCCGGGGTCATCTTCCAGCCCGGTCGCGACCAGAAGACAGTTGTCAATGGGACCATCCATCCCTATCGCGGCGAGTGGATCGAATTCGACGTCGAGAACAAGCCGAACCGTGACGTCACGGCGGGAACGCGTGTCGCGCGCAAGCGTCGTCTTTCGCTCTTCGTGCTCCTGCGGGCGCTCGGTTACGACGAGGACGGGTTCCTCGAGAAGTTCGTGCGCCACTTTGACTTCCTCGCCGGTCAGTGGGAGAAGGAGAAGGACCTCATCACGACGCGTGAAGACGCACTTCTCGAGATCTACAAGCGCGCACGTCCAGGCGAGCCACTTTCGCTCGAATCGGCGCGTGCGTATTTCGAGAACGCATTCTTCAACTCTCGCCGGTACGACCTGACTCGCGTCGGTCGGTACAAGTTGAATCGCAAGCTCGGTCCGGAGATCGAAAAGATGTCAAAGATCCTCGGCGTGGAACTCGAGCGACCAGACGAGCACCAGGGTGTGCTCAGCCCGAGTGAGATCCTCGCAAGCGCGACCTACATGCTGCACCTCGCGAACGGCGAGCCCGGCTACCGCCTCGACGATCAGGACCACTTTGCCAACCGCAGGATCCGCAGCGTCGGCGAACTCATCCAGAACCAGCTCCGCATCGGACTGTCGCGCATGGAGCGTGTCGTGCGCGAGCGCATGACGACCCAGGACATCGAGGCGATCACGCCGCAGACGCTGATCAACATCCGCCCGGTCGTCGCGGCGATCAAGGAGTTCTTCGGAACCAGCCAGCTGTCGCAGTTCATGGACCAGCACAATCCTCTGTCGGGACTCGCGCACAAGCGCCGGCTTTCGGCGCTTGGACCCGGTGGTCTCTCCCGTGAGCGCGCCGGCTTCGAGGTGCGCGACGTGCACACCTCCCACTATGGACGCATGTGTCCGATCGAGACTCCGGAGGGGCCGAACATCGGTCTGATTGGCCACCTGGCCTCGTACGCGCGCGTCAACTCGCACGGGTTCATCGAGACGCCGTACCGCAAGGTCCTCAACGGACGGGTCACGAGCGAGATCGTCTACCTTGCGGCGGACGAGGAAGAGGAATACGTCATCGCGCAGGCATCTGCGACGATCGACGACAAGGGAAACTTCACCTCCGACCGGGTGCTCGTCCGGCGCGGACCACAGGGAGCCGGCGTTCGCGTCGGTGCGGCGACGACGAGCTACGGCTCGACGAGCGAGGTGGACTTCGTGCCACCGGCAGAGGTCGACCTGATGGACGTCTCGCCGAAGCAGATCGTCTCGGTCTCGACCGCGCTGATTCCCTTCGTCGAGCACGACGACGCCAACCGGGCCCTGATGGGCGCCAACATGCAAAAGCAGGCCGTTCCCCTGCTCGTTCCCGAGGCCCCCTACGTCGGCACCGGAATCGAGGCGCGCGCCGCTCAGGACGCGGGTGAGGTTGTGGTCTCCGAGGGCTCCGGGAAGGTCACGCGCATCACCGGCGATACCGTCACCGTCGAATACAAGGCCGGAGAGAAGGACCGCAACGGGCACGCGCTCGGTCGCGTGACCTACGCGCTCGCGAAGTTCCAGCGATCGAACCAGAACACCTGCATCAACCAGAAGCTCCTCGTCGCGGAGGGTGACACCGTCGAACTCGGCGACATCATCGCGGATGGCCCCTCGACACACAACGGGGAGCTCGCGCTCGGAAAGAACCTTCTCGTGGCGTTCATGCCGTGGGAGGGCTACAACTACGAGGACGCAATCATCCTCTCCGAACGCCTCGTCAGAGACGATGTGCTCACCTCGATACACATCGAGAAGCACGAGATCGATGCACGGGACACGAAACTCGGAGCCGAGGAGATCACCAGGGACATCCCCAACCTCTCCGAGGAGATCCTCGGAGACCTTGACGAGCGCGGGATCATCAGAATCGGTGCCGAGGTCGGTCCGGGTGACATCCTCGTGGGAAAGGTCACCCCCAAGGGAGAGACGGAGCTGACGCCCGAGGAGCGCCTGCTGCGCGCGATCTTTGGCGAGAAGGCGCGCGACGTGCGCGACACCAGCCTCAAGGTTCCCCACGGTGAGTCCGGAAAGGTCATCGACGTCCAGGTGTTCACCCGTGATGACACGCATGAGCTCCCACCAGGAGTCAACCAGCTCGTCCGCGTCTACGTCGCCCAGAAGCGCAAGATCTCCGAAGGGGACAAGCTCGCGGGTCGTCACGGCAACAAGGGAGTCGTCTCGCGCATCCTTCCCGTCGAGGACATGCCGTACATGGCCGACGGAACCCCGGTTGACATCATCTTGAACCCGCTCGGTGTGCCAAGTCGCATGAACGTGGGACAGGTTCTCGAGTCACACCTCGGTTACGCCGCACGATGGGGCTGGTCCTCAAAGACGCCCAGCGAGGCAACTCCCGTCGCGTCGATACGCGGAACCGAGACCAAGACCCGCCCGCGCACCGAACCCGCGACCTGGGTGGCAACTCCGGTATTTGACGGCGCGCACTGGGACGAGGTGGAAGATGCCGGTCGCCACTCGACCATGCAGCAGATCTTCAAGGATCTCCATCCCGATGGTGCCGACGGAAAGTCCCGTCAGATCGAGACATCGGGAAAGGCAACGCTGTACAACGGCCGTACCGGAGTCGCCTACGACAACCCGATCAGTGTCGGGTATATGTACATCCTCAAGCTCTTGCACCTTGTCGATGACAAGATCCACGCGCGGTCGACGGGTCCGTACTCGATGATCACCCAGCAGCCCCTCGGCGGAAAGGCGCAGTTCGGTGGACAGCGCTTCGGTGAGATGGAGGTGTGGGCGCTCGAGGCCTACGGCGCCGCGTATGCGCTCCAGGAGCTTCTGACCGTCAAATCCGACGATGTGCTGGGACGGGTCAAGGTCTACGAGGCGATTGTCAAGGGAGAGAACATTCCCGAACCGGGTATTCCCGAGAGCTTCAAGGTGTTGATCAAGGAGATGCAGTCGCTCTGTCTCGACGTCGAGGTGCTTGCTGCCTCGGGTGAGGAGATCGAGATGCGTGAACTCGATGAGGACATCTACCGCGCCGCAGACGAGCTCGGTATCGATATCAGCCGCCCAGAGCGCGGCTCAGACGAAGAGGACGCACGCCGTGCAGCGGAGAGGAGCTTCTAATGCTCGACGTCAATGAGTTCGACCAACTACGTATTGGGCTTGCAACCGCGGATGACATCCGTGGCTGGTCGCATGGAGAGGTGAAGAAGCCCGAGACCATCAACTACCGGACGCTTCGTCCGGAGAAGGATGGTCTGTTCTGCGAGCGCATCTTCGGTCCAACCAAGGACTGGGAGTGTTATTGCGGAAAGTACAAGCGCGTCCGATTCCGCGGCATCATCTGCGAGCGCTGTGGCGTTGAGGTCACCCGTTCGAAGGTCCGTCGCGAGCGGATGGGTCACATCGAGCTCTCGGCGCCCGTGGTGCACATCTGGTACCTGCGCGGCACGCGTTCATGGCTCGCCTATCTCTTGATGGGCACCGAGGCGCGCGAGGAGCTCAAGGCCAAGCAGCTGGAAAAGGTCATCTACTTCGCGGCCTACCTCGTCACCCATGTCGACGTCGAGAAGCTGCACCAGGATCTCCCGTCTCTCGAGACCGAGCTCGCAGCCGAGATCAAGCTGATCGAGAAGGAGCGCGACAACGAGGTCAACAGACGACTCAACGCGCTCGAGAAGGAACTCAAAGAGGCTGAGAAGGAGGGCAAGAAAGAATCCGAGATCCGCGCGTTGCAAAAGACGCGCGAGCGCGAGATCACCGCGGTGCGCGACCGAGCAGCGACCGAGGCCACGATGGCCCAGCTCGCCCTTGACGAGCTTCGCAACCTCTTCGCCCGACGGATCATGGAATACGAGCTGCTCTGGCGCGAGCTCTCCGTGCGTTACGGCGACTACTTCGAGGGCGGGATGGGAGCCGAGGCGATCGCCCAGCTGATCGAGCGCATCGACCTCGATGAGGAGGAGGTCAAACTCCGCGCCGCGATCGATCCCGAGGAGGGCCGCCGCCCGCTGTCCGCCCAGCGCAAGCAGAAGGCGATCAAGCGCCTCCGGATCGTCTCGGCATTCAACCGCCGAGACGAGGAGGGTCGTCGCATCAACAACCCCGCGGCGATGATTCTCGGCGCTGTCCCGGTTATTCCGCCGGATCTTCGTCCGATGGTCCAGCTCGACGGTGGCCGGTTCGCGACCTCGGACCTCAACGACCTCTATCGACGCGTGATCAACCGCAACAACCGCCTCAAGCGGCTTCTCGATCTCGGTGCTCCCGAGATCATCGTCAACAACGAGAAGCGCATGCTCCAAGAGGCCGTCGATGCGCTGTTCGACAACGGCCGACGCGGCCGACCGGTCTCTGGTCCGGGCAATCGCCCACTCAAGAGTCTGTCGGACATGCTCAAAGGCAAGCAGGGGCGCTTCCGGCAGAACCTGCTGGGAAAGCGCGTCGACTATTCGGGTCGCTCCGTCATCGTCGTCGGGCCCACGCTCAAGCTCCACCAGTGCGGCCTTCCCAAGCTGATGGCGCTCGAGCTGTTCAAGCCCTTCGTCATGAAGCGGCTCGTCGATGTCGAGATCGCGCCGAACATCAAGAGCGCGAAACGCATGGTCGAACGCGGCCGCGCCCAGGTCTGGGACGTGCTCGATGAGGTCATCAAGGAGCACCCGGTACTGCTCAACCGCGCACCGACGCTCCACCGCCTGGGAATCCAGGCCTTCGAGCCCGTCCTCATCGAGGGCAAGGCAATCCAGATCCATCCGCTGGTCTGCACCGCCTTCAACGCCGACTTCGACGGCGACCAGATGGCGGTCCACCTTCCTCTGTCCGCTGAGGCACAGGCGGAGGCGCGCATCCTGATGTTGAGTGCGAACAACATCCTCTCGCCGGCAACCGGACGCCCGATCACCGTTCCCACCCAGGACATGGTCTTTGGCGCCTACTACCTCACCCTCGAGGAGGACGGCCTCAACGGAGAGGGTCAGACCTACCGCAACCTCTACGAGGTCGAGGCCGCCTATGAGGCGGGTGACGTGCATCTGCACGCGAAGATCACCCTCCGACGTGGCCCGGATGGGTTCCCGTTCGCAATTTTCGGCAAGCGCCACGAGGGCGAGGAGGCTCTCGAGGAGCCGACCCAGATCACGACGACGCCAGGCCGCATGTTCTTCAACGCGGCGCTTCCCGCGGACTTCGGCTACGTGAATGACGTCATCGGTCGTCACGCCACCTCGATCGGCTCGATCGTCGAGCAGCTTGCGGCGAACTACACCAAGGCAGTGGTTGGGGAGAGCCTCGACAAGATCAAGTCCCTCGGGTTCCGTTACGGCGCGCAGTCGGGTCTCTCGATCTCGATCAGCGATGTCGTCACCCCCCCGGAGAAGCGGAGCATTCTTGACCGCTACGAGAAGGAGGCCGAGAAGGCCGAGGCGCAGTTCAAGCGCGGCATCATCACCGACGACGAGCGCCGTCAGAAGGAGATCGAGATTTGGACAGCGGCGAACTCCGAGGTCGGCAAGGCGATGGAGAAGACGCTTGCCACGGTGAAGTTCAACCCACTTGACATGATGGTGGATTCGGGTGCGCGTGGAAATGCGCAGCAGATCCGCCAGATCGCCGGTATGAAGGGCCTCGTCTCGAACCCACGCGGCGAGATGATCCCTCGACCGATCATCTCGTCGTTCCGTGAGGGCCTTTCGGTCCTTGAGTACTTCATCTCGACCCACGGCGCCCGCAAGGGTCTCGCGGACACCGCGCTGCGCACCGCGGACTCGGGTTATCTGACCCGTCGCCTTGTCGACGTCGCTCAGGAACTCATCGTCCGTGAGTTCGATTGCGGAAGCACCCGAGGAATCTGGATCGACGGCGTTGTTCCCGACAGCTCAGGGAAGCGGAGCTACCTCGAGACGCGTGCCTACGGCCGTCTTCTCGTCGACTCGGTCGCTCTCGAGGACGGTTCGGTCCTTGAAGCCGGCCTGATGCTCGAGGATACGGACGTCGAGCGCCTCGCCAACGATCCCACGATCGACCGCATCCGCGTGCGCTCGGTGCTGACCTGTGAGGCCAAGCAGGGAATCTGCATCTCGTGCTACGGAAAGTCGCTCGCAACCGGTCGACTCATCGAGCTCGGCGAGGCTGTCGGCGTCATCGCCGCGCAGTCGATCGGCGAACCGGGAACCCAGCTCACGATGCGTACCTTCCACACCGGAGGAGTCATCGGCGAGGACATCACCCATGGTCTTCCAAGGGTTGTCGAACTCTTCGAGGCGCGTACGCCAAAGGGAGCTGCAATCTTGTCTCGCACCTCCGGCGTTGTGCGCGTCGAAGATGACGAGACCGGACGGCGGATCTCGATCGTCGCCGACGACGGTACGGAGGAGATGCACAACGTCTCGGTTCGCGCCCATCTCGAGGTGACCGACGGCCAGGAGATCCAGGCCGGCGACGCGCTTGTCGAGGGACCGAAAGATCCCAAGGAACTGCTTGAGATCAAGGGAATCCGTGAGACCCAGCAGTATCTCGTCGAGGAGGTGCAGAAGGTCTATCGCGACCAGGGTGTGTCGATTCATGACAAGCACATCGAGCTCATCGTGCGCCAGATGTTGCGCCGTGTCCTCGTCGCGGAGTCCGGTGACTCGGCGTTCCTTCCGGGCGAGCGCGTGGATTCGCAGCACTATGCACTCATCAACCGCGAACTCGTCCAGGAGTCGCGGCGACCCGCCGAGGGTCGTCCCGAGCTCATGGGTATCACCAAGGCGTCGCTTGCGACGGATTCGTGGCTGAGCGCCGCGTCGTTCCAGGAGACCACCCGGGTGCTCACCGAGGCGGCGATCGAGGGCAAGTCCGATCGCCTCTACGGCCTCAAGGAGAACATCATCATCGGCAAGCTGATCCCGGCGGGATCTGGCCTCGAGAAGTACCGCGAGATCTCCGTTGAGACCCCTGACGCGGAGCGGATGACCTTCTGGTCGTCCGACCTCGCCGATCCGGGCGCGGACGACCTCGCGGCGTGGCTGAGGAACGTCGACGGAGCGGGACTCAGCGGAGCGGGCGAGGAGCTGGGCGTGGAGGATCCCTTCGCACTCTATCGATCCTTCACCGGAGCGGCATCGTTCGATCCGCTGATCGGTGTCGAGGACGCGGAGTCATCGCTGAGCGAGGACGAGCAGTTCTTCGGTGCTTCTGAAGAGGTACCTGGCGAAGACGCCGTCTAGGCGCTGCGCTCGTTTCGGGCCAGCGTTGAATGTCAGGATTTGCGGACTACCCCGGGCAGGTGCCCGGGGTAGTTGCGTCACCACAGCGGACGACGCGGACTCGGACCCAGGAGGTGGATGGTCGCAGTGACTGAACGTACGCAGCACCTTGTGCCGCGCGAGCCGCCGCTGACCTCTGGCGGGCTGGTCGTCGATGGTGTCTCGAAGGGTTACGGTCCGTCACGCAACCCGGTACTTCGCGATATCTCGCTCACCGTCGCCCCCGGGAGCTTCGTCACCATAATCGGACCGAGCGGCTGCGGGAAGTCGACGCTGCTTCGCATCCTCGCAGGACTCGAGCGTGAAGACCGCGGGGCCGTATCGATCTTCGGCGAGAGCGTGGACCGGGCTCGCGAGAACAAGCACATCGGTTACGTGCCACAGTCGCTCGCGCTGCTGCCATGGCGCAACGTGCTCGACAACGTCCGGCTACCGCTCGAGATTGGCCGACGCGATGACGCGAGAGCGGGTGGTCGCGATCCTGAGGAGATCCTCCGCGCGTTCGGTCTTGGCGACGTGCTCCACCGTCACCCCGCAGAGCTCTCTGGTGGCATGCGTCAGCGCGTGGCGATCGCGCGCGTCTTTGCGCTCGCGCCAGCGGTTCTATTGATGGATGAACCGTTCTCGTCACTTGACGAGATGACGAGCGAGGTCCTGCGGCACGAGCTACTCACGCATTGGCAGGACAACCGAACGACGGTGGTCTTTGTCACCCATTCGGTCTCCGAGGCGGTGTTGCTCTCGGACGAGGTGGTGGTGATGAGTCCCGCTCCGGGCGAGATCCGCGAGGTCATCCGGATCGACCTCGAGCGCCCGAGGGACAATCTTGTCGAGATCACGCACGCGTTCCACGAGCTCGAGAGTCGGGTTCGACTCTCACTGCGCTCGACCGATGGGGTAGGCGATGGCTAGTCGCGAGCTGCCGAATCCGCAAAGCGCAACGCAGCCCTCTGCGGCCCGTGTCCTCTATTACGTGCTTCCCCCGCTCGTCGCGTTCGCGATCCTGCTCGCGCT
>DAIDIA010000097.1 GCA_027459565.1 Acidimicrobiaceae bacterium
GCTCCCCCAAACGGGCCAGATCATCTCTAAGGCGATAGCCACGCCGTAGAACCCTTTGGCAGTCGACGGTGACGCGTACGTATTCCGAACGTTTCCCATCAACTTAAGATTCAGCAGCATCAGTAGTCCATAGCCAACAGCGCCACATGATCCAATTCCGAGCACCGCGGTCGGGGCCAATGTCTGATTCCACTCGGCAACGGTGCCAACTATTCCGACGAGGCCACAAAAGATCACCGCTGCGGCAATGAAGCGCATTCGCAACTCACATCGTCCGAGTCGTTCCTCTTCGTCATTCATCACAAACATCCAAGTCCAGCAAAAACGTCCCCGGTCCCAGACAAGGGACCGCCGACAACATTTTCGCTCACAAAGAACTTGATCACTTATAGAAACTTCTCACAGCATGTCTTCGATTTCAATGAATTTGATCATTGTGAAGTCCCGACCCCGGGGCTGTAGGTCTAGGGGTCGGGACTTCCTCATCCGTCGCAGTGCGTTTCATTTCGTCGCATTACGTGTCAAGGATCCAACTCCATCTTCAAGGATCCGGTAGTTCGAACAGTAGGTCGATCGGCTCAGCTGGTGACCATGGGAACGATGGTTGATCAGGCGGTGCTCGATGGCGTCATCGAAACGTACGGGTCAAAGGACGGCTGGCAGGGATTCGAGGCGCGCGGGCGATCGTGTTCATGGTGCCGAGAACCGATCCGACTGAGACCTTCGTCCTCGAGAGCAGGATCCGAGTACTTCAAAGCCTGTGGTAACCGGCGTGCAACTCGCTGTCGTTCCTGTGCCGATCGCTACCGGATGGACGCCCGGGTGCTGGTGCTCGCGGGCCTCGATGGTGGAAAGGGGATCTCCGAGGAGATCAGGTCCTATCCGGTCGTCTTCGCGACCCTGACCGCACCCTCGTTTGGTGCCGTGCATCGGAGTGTCTCGAGAGACGGTCGGATCCTTCCCTGTCGTCCCGGCATGAAGGGTCCCTGTGTCCATGGTCGAAAACGCAGCTGTGCGATGACCTATGGACATCATGACAAGCTCGTTGGAGAGCCGCTGTGTCCTGATTGTTATGACTACGAGGGCGCGGTTCTCTTCAATGCCCTGGTTCCTGAGCTCTGGAGACGAGTGACGATCACCGCCCGTCGCAACCTCGCCCGGCTGTATGGATTTACCCAAAGCGAGTTCAATGAGGAGATCCGCCTCTCTTTCGTGAAGGTCGTTGAATACCAGCGCCGCGGCGTCATCCACCTCCACGTTGTCGCCCGGCTCGATCACGCGAGGGAGGACTCTTCCCTTATGCTGAACGGCAGTCTCCTCGCTACGGCGATCGAGCTCGCCGTCAACCAGGTGAGTCTTGTATCTCCCCATGACGGAGCCTTCGTCTCCTTTGGCTCCCAGCTCGATCTCCAACTCCTCGAGGAGACCGATCCCATCCACCGTCGCAAAGTGGCCGGCTATGTCTCGAAGTACGCCACGAAATCAAGCGACGACGAGGGAGTACTCGATCGGAAGATCCGTTCGGCAGAGGATCTCTCTCATCGGAATCTCACCCCACACCTACGGCGACTCGCGGAGACCGCCTGGCACCTTGGAGCTCTTCCCGAACTCGCACACCTGCCACTTCGCCGTTGGGCGCACACTCTTGGTTTCCGGGGTCACTGGATGACCAAGTCCCGCTGTTGGTCGACGACGTTCAGGTACCTGCGTGCGGAAAGAGCGCAGTGGCAAGAGGGCCGCCGGCAACAGACCATCGGTGTAGATGATTCTGACCGGCTCATACCGAGGTATGCATTCGTTGGCATTGGTTGGAAGAACTCCGGTGAGGTCTTCTTCGCCAGGCAGAGACAACGCGAGATGTTCGAAATTCGGCAGATGCTGAGAGAGCACCTATCTTCGATTCCAGCAGTCCTGCCTCCCCCGATCGGCGCCTGATTCGTGACTCAAAGAGGATCGAGGTCTTCATCGCTGTCGATGATGTTTGCGATGTGCGCTGCGGCCCGCCGGTCCTCGGAGCTGATTGGGTCGGTGTAATGACGAGTCATCTGGGCGGTCGACCATCCAAGGCGAGCCTGCTTCTGACGCTCTGAAATTATTGGGTCGAGAGTGGTTGCTTGAAAGTGTCGGAGCGAATGCAGATGAATGTCCCGAGCTACCTTGGCGAGTTTGCGAAGTTCGATGAATGCTCGTGAAAGCGTGTCCGGATAAGGGGGGATCGTTCCTCCTGGTTCGTAAGAGAAAACGAATCCGTCAATGAGTAGTGCAACCTCGGCGGCTTCGGCCAGATGACTTTGCTCCACTTGAAGGCGCTCAAGTGTTTCTAGTGTTCTCGAATCGATGGCAACTGATCGGATGCTCGCGTTTGTCTTGGGAAGTTTGATACTCGCGTGGCCCTTGTCGGCGACGATCGATTCATCGATTCGGATCGTCGAGCCTTCCCAATCGATGTCAGACCACCGAAGTGCACAAGCCTCTCCGCGTCTCATTCCTGTTGCGACAATGACCCGGAGAAAGCAGTTCAAGTGAAGATCGCCAGTTTTCGATTCGCGCATCAACGCTCTTACCTCTTGGGGAGTAGGGGATCGCACCGATGGCCGCTCGTTGAGTGCCCAGATCGGGAGTTCGGTCTCCAAAATCGGATTCGGTAGCGTATTTCCGCTCCAGCGACGTGCAAGGCGACAGGCCCGAGCCAAAATTGCCCGTGTCTGGCGCACGCTTGATTGAGAGAGCCCCAGTCGCTTGAGTTGTCGGAAGAAGGTCTCCACGTCGTATGAACTCAGCCCGGCGATCTCTGTCCTCCCGATCGACGGCGCGATGTGAACTTTGATGATGCTTTCATAACGTCGCGTGGTCGAGGGGGAGAGGTCGTCCCAGCCGTTGGTCCTCCAGGCGCCAATCGCGTCATTAATCGTCGTATCTGGACCCCATTGTGTTGTTTTCGGAAGAGCGGATTCTGGCGCTGCCTCCTGCTCGGAAACCAGACGAGCAAGTTCACGCTCCGCAGCCCGCTTCGATCCACGAAATACCTGATGCCGATGGATGGTCTTTCCGCTCAAATCCCGGCCGATAAAGACGCGGAGCTGCCATACATCTGGTTCGCGAACCTTTCGCATGCTCCCGGCCACGCAAGCTCCTTCAGGACGCCAAATGTTGGCTTTCTGTTGGCTTTATGGTGGCACGTGAAGGTACCGCTGACCCTACTGGGCCTTTGAACTGGGCTTTTAAGTGGGGCCGGAGGGGATCGAACCCTCGACCAAGGGATTATGAGTCCCCTGCTCTGACCACTGAGCTACGGCCCCGACGTGCATTCCAAGCGTTGAACACCCAATCATGCCACTGAGTGGTTCATCTCACGCATTCGACCGCGCGAAAGGAGAAACCATGGATCGCGCTTTGCATCTTCCCTGTCGTTCTGCATCCTGGCGCGCGCTGCCCCTGTGCAGCGCGGGGCGGTTGACGAGTCTGGGAAGGTGGCCGGTGATCATTCGCCAAGGCTTGTGACGAACAACTGCTCGATGAGCGATTGGAACTGGCGTTCGTCCTTCGTGACGGCGATTGAGCACGCGATTGTCGATCTGTTCACGAGCTGGTACCAGTTGTCGGGAATCCCCAGCACGCAAAATTCGGCGTGCATCCGCCCTGTGTGATTCTCGGAGTTTGCACAGATCGTGCTCGCGATCTCTGTGTATCGGGCGACGTCAAACTCTGGAATCTGTTCCTCAATCTCTTGGCGTTTCCCTGAAAACCAGAGCGTCGCCTCGCGGACAATTGGGCCAATCACCTCGCGGCTGGTGGCGTAGTCACCGAGTGTAAGCCAGGTAAAGACGTCAGAGTCGCGCTGT
>DAIDIA010000098.1 GCA_027459565.1 Acidimicrobiaceae bacterium
GTCACAGAGCATCGCCGGGATCCAGTAGCGCCGGAGCATGTTGCCCATCGGCGTACCAGCGCCGACTCGGGTGATGAGTTCGATCTCCTGTGCAGTTGTCATGGCGGACTCCTTGGTCAATCGGGCCGTGAGGCGGTGGTGGTGCCCACACCACCCCGACGGGAGGTTCCCGCCAGGGTGGTGTGGTTGATGCGTGCGGTTACTTGGTCAGGTACGCGTCATTCAGGTACAGGAACGGCGTGTTCGGAACCCCGTGCAGCTTTGGCGACTCGATGTACGCGCTCGGGAGCGTCGTCAACGGAATCGCAGCAAAGTCGGTGTTGTTCACGATCTTGAAGAGCTGGCCGTAGTACTTCAGCTGAGTCTTCGTGTCGTAGGTACCCTCGATCTGGGCAAGGAGGTTGTCGACCGCCGGGTTGCAGTAGGCCTTGTTGATCGTCGCGTGGCACCGGATGATCGTCTGCAGCGACAGGTCCGGGTCAAGGTAGATCCCGTAGATGTCGAGCTGAGCCTGCAGGTTCCCGGTGATCAGGTTGTTGACCGCCGCCGGGTGGGCGAGGATGTTGAGCGTCACGTTGATGCCCGCCTGCTGCCACATCTTCTGCAACGCGTCGGCAAGCTCCACGAAGACCGGGGAGTTCGCAATCGTCTGCATGGTGAACGAGAGTCCACCGATCTGCTTGACGAGTGCTGCGGCCTTTGTGGGGTCATAGGCCGGGAATCCGGCAACCTTGTACCCATAGAACGGAGCCTGACCCGGACCCTCGAGGACCTGGGTCGACTGTCCGAGACCGAACAACAGGCTCTTCGCGATCACACTTGTATCGGTCGCGTAGTAGAGCGCCTGTCGTGCCGCGATGTTGTTGAACGGCGCGATGTTCTGGTTCATGGTGATCCAGTAGTAGTTCAGCGGCGACTGGACCACGACGTGCACACCACCCTGGGTCTTCGCTGTCGAGATGTCCGAGGCACCGATCGCGTTCCCGGTAGCGATCTGAGCGGTGCCACTGGCAACGGCCGAAACCGCACTCGTTCCCGTGCCGACAGCGACAAACTGCACCTGGTTGACATGAGGTGTTCCCTTGTCCCAGTAGCCCCTCCAGCGGCGAAGCGAGAGCGTCGCGTTCGGCACATCCGAGACAACCTCGAACGGACCCGCGCCGACGGGGTGGGTTCCGAATGCCGTCGCGCCCTCACGCGCGAGCGCGGTCGGCGAGACGATGAACGTGGCCATCGACGTTGCGAGGGTGGCAAGGATCGGGGAGTACTTGCGCGAGAGGTGCAAGACCACCGTGTACTTGTCCGGCGTACCGATGCTGCTGATCGCCGTGAGGAACGGCTGGCAGAGACAGCCAACCGAAGGACTCGCGTCACGCTGGAAGTTGAACTTCACCGCCGCTGCGTTGAATGGCGAACCATCTTGGAACTTCACACCATGGCGCAGGTGCAAGATGATGATCAGACCGTTCTTCGAGACCGAGTATCCGGTCGCGAGCTCGGGAGCGAGCGCCCCTTTCGGCGTGACCTCGAAGAGCCCACCATAGATTGCCGAGAAGATCGGCTGTTCGGAGGTCTCTGCCGTCGCGGGTGCCGGGTCAAGCGTTGGCCAGGCTCCGCCGGCGAAGTCCACCGTGATGGTCCCTCCGTTGACGATTGCGCTTCGAAGGTTGGCCGCACTGGTCTTCACGTGCGTTGTCTTCGCGTGTGTCGTGCTGGCGCCGGCGCCAGTCAACATGGTTGCAGTCAGGACGACTGCGCCCATCAACCCGACGGAGTGGCGGCGAAAGCGCCTCCGTCTCGATGATTCCTGATTGACGTGATCCGACGTGCGATCACGGTGATGGATAATCAATGGATACCCCCTGTTTCAATTAGTTGACTTGATCGGTACTTCTGGTTACGCCTTGGCGAGTAGTCGCCCCTTCGTTCACCACGCTCACCGATGGATGGTTCAGCTTGTCCTCTCGCGTGATGGCGACAGCGGGGCTGTGCGTGGGCATTCAACGGCAGATGGAATGAGGTTGAACACACCTCCTCTCCTTTGCACACACGGTTCGGGCGGCGCTGGCCACGGGCCGCCGAATCCGGGTGTTGTGAGTCTCTCGCATCAGAGTCCGACGGCCTTCGCGAAGGCCTCACGGATATGTGGCGGCTGTCCGACCAAGAGGCTGAAATAGTCGCCCGGGTTGTTCTTGGTGGCCAACGCGAACTGCCTGAGCCAATCCTCGCGCTCGAGACCCGCAAGGAAGAGTTCGCGCCGGTTTCCCGGAAGGTCGATGCACACGTTGGCTGCCTCGTCGCGGATGATGCCCTTCGGGTCTCGTCCCTCGGCGACTGCTTGCATATCGAGTTCGAGTTGGCGCCTCAGCATGATGACCCCCCGGTCTCCGCGCCCGAGGTGCTCGAGATTGCGTTCCGCGACGGTTCCCTGTCCAACCCAGGCGACCGTGTCCTGGTTGATCACGTGGCTCGTGATCCAGCGGCCCGTTGCGGGGTCCGTGATCGGTGCATACCAATACGGGATCTTGTCCTGCTTGTAGGGCTCGCAGTCGCGCGGCACGCGCGTGTAGTTCCAGACCACCGAGAGCGTTTTCTCGTCGTCGACGGGAACGCGCCATTCGAAGTGGGTGCGCGGCAAGAAGAGGTTCGGCAGGATGCACAGCCGCTGCAGCAACCAGTTGAAGTTGGTCTCGTCCTCGTTCTCGAGGAGCCGGTGGTAGCCGAATCCATAGTCGAACTCCTCGAAGGAGATCTTCTTGTGCGTCGGCGCGTACGGACCCTTTTGCCCCGAAAGGACCATCGACCAGTTGTTGTGCAGCCACTCGAAGTGCACCGGGTCGATCGAGTTCTCCTGGCACTGGAGCCAGTTGCACGGGATGTCGGAGAACGCGATCTGGCAGAAGCCGTTGTCATAGGTGAACGGCTCCCACGTGGGTATCAGCGGTGCAGGCTCGGGTCCGAGGTAGGCCCAGACGAGGCCTGCCTTTGTCGCGACCCGGTACGCCGTGATCGGCACCTGATCTTTGAAGCGCGAGTTCGGGTTGACCGAGTCCTCGAACGGCTGGGCGATACAGCGACCGGTCTCGTCGAACTTCCATCCGTGGTAGTTGCAGCGGATGCCGCACTCTTCGACGAATCCGTAGGACATGTCCGCTCTGCGGTGCGGACAGTGCCGGTCCACGAGGCCAAAGGTCCCCCCCTCGTCTCTGTAGAGCACGAGGTCCTCGCCCATCAGCCGGATCGGTTTGATGGAGATGTCGTCGAACTCGGTCTCTGCGGCGATCGGGTGCCAATAGCGGCGCAGGAGTTCGCCCATGGGCGTACCACGACCCACACGGGTGAAGCGCTCATTCTCTTGTTCGGTCAACATCGGATCCCCCGGATCTGGTGCTCGGATCTCATGGCTCAGGAGACGCTGGTCACTGCCTGTCTTGCGGTCCAGGCGATGGGTCGCCAGTCTCCCCCCTTGGGGACGAGTTCGCCGACGGCGCGCACCTTGGTGTAGTCGACCGGTGGGTCAAGCGCCGGAGGTTCGCCGCCGGCGACGAACGAGGTCACCGCGTCGACAAGGCGCTTCCTGAAGTTGATGATCCCGAGGTCGGAGGCGCCGAGGTGCTCCTTCTCGCGGTTGGAGATCGCGCCCATCGTCTCGATCATCGCGAGGTCCTGGCTCTGAATGCCGCCGTCGATTCCCGAGAATGCGGTCGGTCGCTCGCGCTGCTTCATCAGCTCGCGGTCCTGACCGTAGTTGTTGGTGCGGTTGCGCTTGGGTCGGTAGTCGGGATAGAGATCCTCGCCGAGGCGCATGGTGCTCCTGCGCAGGTGCTCCTGATGATCGATCGGCCCCGTGCCGAGGTAGTTCTCCGCGATCCGGAGTCCCTGCCGGATGCCCTCCTCGGAGGCCATCACCTCGTAGAGGTAGGTGTTCTCGTCGTCGATCGGCACGAAGATGAACGGGCGCGAGGAGGCACCGAGGTCGGGTGGATTCATGCAGTAGAAGGGGGCGACGTACTCGGTGATCCTGATGTAGTCGTAGTGCTCGGGGTCC